>CAJBSQ010000431.1 GCA_903958265.1 uncultured Planctomycetaceae bacterium | reverse complement strand
GGGCTGAAAAGCCCGGGCCGCCTGCTTTGCGCCCAGGCAACAACGCTGCCCGGGAATCGTGCGTTCGAGCCAGACCTTGTCTCGTGGGGCCGCAGGGTTTGCCGCAGCGGCAGGGCCGCCTGCCGTCGGCAGAGTTTCCATGCCGCTCGGGCAGGATTGGCCGGCGGCGGCTCGCCGGGGCGATGCGGCAACGGCAGGACGATCGATATCCCGGAAGCCGGGCGGTGGGTCGCCCGGAGCCGGGAGGCCCGCGGTTGCATGGAGTGGTCGAAGTCCTGCCGCGACGCCGTCGGATTCCTCGCGCTGGTCGCGGTCGGGATGGGGCTGCTCTATCTCCGTGATCCTCATTCGCTGCTGGTGCCCACCCTCTACACCGAAGACGGCGTGTGGATGGCGAAGCTCTTCAACCAAGGCTTCTGGCACACGCTGATTCACGCGAAGGGGGGCGAAACACCCTACTTCGTGTCGCTCAACATCCTGCTACTCCAGGCGGCCAAGTCGCTCAACGCCGCCTGCTACGGCGACTCCATCGCTCACCTGCCGCATTTCGTCTCGGGGCTCTCGATGGCCTTCTACGCGGTGCTCGCCGCGGCGCCGGTGTGGCTGCTGAGGCCGTTCCTGGCCCCGGCGGCCCGCGGCCTGCTCTGGGGGCTCGTGATTCTGATGCCGCTCGGGGATTCGTCGTTCGAGGTCCTCGGGCGGATCAGTAACATTGGGTACGGGATGCTCTTTCTCTGCTTCTGCCTGCTGGCCTGGCGGCGGTCGGCGGATCGCTCGCGACCGTGGCGGATCGCTACGGCGGACATGGGCGTGCTCTTGTGCGCGACCACCAACCCGCTCTGCTTCCCGATCGTGGCAGCCGATTACGCACTCAGGGGCCGCGGCCTCTGGCGGGGCGGCGTGCCGCTCCGCACGATCCTCAGCCGCAGCGGTTCGGCCCGCAGCGCGGCGGCGCTCGCCGTCGCGCTCGTGGCGGCGGCCTGCGGCATGGGGCTGCTCGAGTCACGACCCAATCCGTTCCTCAAGGACACAATCAGGGGAAGCGAACTGGTCGAGGCCGTGCTGGCCCGGCCGTTGCTGTTTCCGTTCGTATTCCCGTTTTATTCATGGCTGAGCGACGTCGCTGCCGTGGCGGGCCTGGCGGTGCTGGCCGGCGTCGCCTGGTGGCTCACGGCCCCGGCCTCGAACGACCGCAGGCTGATGGCCGCGGCTGGCGGCGTGGGGCTCTATGCGGCCGTGGCCACGGTCGTGATGCGGCCCGGGCTCACCCGCGCGCTCGACGGCTACTCCACGACCATGCTCGACCGCTACTACTACGGCTCGTCGCTCTTCATGACCGCCGCCGCGTGTGTCGCGGTGTCGGCTGGCCTGCGGTGCCGCACCGCCGGGCGGCGGGGCGTGGCGGCCATCTGCGGCATCCTGATCATCGCGGTGTACGCGGGGGGCATCGCGACGCTCGTCGAGACCGGCCGGTCGCGCTGGCACGATCCGCCGGCTCGCGACTTCGCCTCAGCCGTCGCCGCGGCGGCCGCCGAGCCGATCGACGCGCCAGTCGTCAGTGTGCAGCTTCATCCCCGGGTCTGGCATGCGAGCTTTCCTGTTGCCGCGGTCCGAGCCACCGCGATCGCGGTGGCGGCCGACGCCCTCCGCCGCTGAGCGTCAGTCGCCGTGCGGCTCGGCCTCGATTGAGGCCGACATCGACCCCGTGGAGCGGGCGAGCAGTCGGTCGGCACCGAAGGCGTGGATCTGGTCGCGCTTCAGTTCGGCGTGCTCCTTCGTCGTGGTGAGCACCACCACGCGGCCGTCGCGGTCGACCCGCTTGGCGAGCGTGAAGCCGGTCTCCCGCGGATGGCCGAACAGCTGCCGCAGCATCGCGATCACGTACTGGTAGGTGTGGTCATCGTCGTTCCAGAGCACCACGTGATACCGTGGCTGCCGCTGCGGCCGCGGTGCCTGGCGCGGGTCGTCGGTCACGGCGGCCGATGGTGCAGGATCGGCAACGGCACTGGCGGAGGCGGGCATGAGTCTGGCAAACTCCGGAACCGGCAGGAGGGCGTCTACACCCCCCCGCTCAGTATAAACGTGGGTGCACGCCCGTCGCCCGCGACCCCGCCAGTTCCCTCTCCGTCGGAGTTCCCCGTGCTCGACCGCCGTTTCGTCGCCGACAACGTCGATCTCATCATCGCCAACTGCACGGGCCGTGGCTCCACGGCCAACGTGGCGAGGTTCGCCGCCCTCGACAAGCTGCGGCGGCAGTTTCAGGCCGATATCGACCGGCTCAACGGCGAGGCCGGGCAGATCAGCAAGTCGATCGGCAAGGCGGCGGACGCCGCCGAGCGGGAGGCCAAGAAGGCCGAGGGCCGACGCCTGCGGGAGGAGATCTCGGCCCTGGAGACGAAGTCGGCCGAGATCGTGGCCGAGGCCGACGCCATCCTCCGGACGATTCCCAACCTTACCCACCCCGCCGCACCCGTCGGCGGCGAGGATGCCGCGGTCGAGGTCCGCCGCGGAATCACGCCGCCTCGGTCGTTCGATTTCAAGCCGCGGGACCACGTCGACATCGGTGAGCAGCTGCGCCTGTTCGACTTCGAGGCCGGGGCGAAGGTGGCCGGCCACGGGTTCTACTTCCTCACCAACGACGCCGTGCTTCTCGAACTGGCGCTGCAGCGGTACGCGGTCGAGCTCCTCATGAAGGAGGGCTTCACCGTGATGACCACGCCCGACCTCGCTCGCGACACGATCCTCGAGGGCACGGGCTTCATGCCGCGGGGTCCGGAGACGCAGATCTACTCGATCAATGATTCCGACCTCTCGTTGATCGCCACGGCCGAGATCACGCTCGGGGGCGCCTATCATGAGCGGATCTTCGAGGCCCATGAGCTACCAGTGAAGCTCTGCGGCATCAGCCACTGCTTCCGCACGGAGGCCGGGGCCCACGGCCGGGCCACCCGCGGCCTGTACCGCGTGCACCAGTTCACCAAGGTCGAGATGTTCGCCTTCGCGCTGCCCGAAGCGAGCGAAGCGATGCACGACCAGCTGCTCGACCTGGAGTGCCGGATCTTCGACGGCCTCGGCATTCCCTACCGCGTGATCGACACCGCCTCTGGCGACCTGGGCGGCCCGGCCTACCGCAAGTTCGACCTCGAGGCCTGGATGCCGGGCCGCGGCGAGGCGGGCGAATGGGGCGAGGTGACGAGCACCTCCAACTGCACCGACTACCAGTCGCGGCGGCTCGCCCTCCGCTACCGGAAGCCGGGGGAGAAGGGGACGCACTTCGTGCACACGCTCAACGGCACGGCCGTCGCCATCAGCCGGGCGATCATCGCGATCCTGGAAAACCACCAGAACGCCGACGGCACAGTGACGGTGCCCGAACCGCTGGTGGCCTGGATGGGGAAGCAAACAATCGGAGCCTGACGCCACTCATGACGCTGCCCCACGACTACCGCATCAGGCTCATGCAGCCATCGGACCATGCCGCCATCATCGGGATCTGCCGGGTGGTCTATCCGCACGACGTCCCCTACACGGCCGAGGAACTCGCCACGCACCACGCCTTGTATCCGCAGGGTCAGTTCGTGGCCGAGCACGTGCCGACGGGGCAGCCGGTGGGCGTGCACTTCACCCTCCGGCTGCGGATGGCCGCCTACCACGTCGACGACCCGTGGGACGTGCTCACCGCCCAGGGCACGTTCGCCGACCACGACGCGAGTGGCCCCACGCTCTACGGCGCCGACGTGTTCGTGAGCCCCGACCACCAGCACCACGGCCTGGCCCATGCCCTGACCGATGCCACCCGCGGCCTGGTCGCCGCCGAGCAGTTGTGGCGGATGGTCGGTGGCAGTCGACTGCCCGGGTACGCCGCCGTCGCCGACGTTCTGCCGGCCGACGAGTACGTGCGGGAGGTGGTGGCCGGCACCCGCATCGATCCGGTGCTGTCAGCCCACCTCAAAGACGGCTGGCAGGTCGTGAAGCCCATTCACGGCTACCTGCAGCACGATCTGGAGAGCGCCAACTGGGCCGCGGTGATCCAGTGGGTGAATCCCGAGTGCCCGCCACCCCCGGAGTTCGTGCTCCGCTGAGCCGCAGTCGCTCACGCGATCACCACTTGAGGCCGAACTTTTCGCCCTGCGACTGGCCGCTGCCGGTGCCTCCCTTGAGGAACGCATTTCGCTTCTTCGCGACCGGCGGTGGCGGCGACTCGGGCTCCTCGGCAGCGTGTTCGTTGACGGGGCGATCCTTGGCGGCGGGTGCCGGGGCAAGGGCCTTGATGGAGAGCGACATCCGCTGCTCGTCGGGATCGACCGAGATCACCCGGCACTCGACCTCCTGCCCCTCGCGGGCCACGTCGGCCACGTTGCGGATGTGCCGCGTCGCGAGTTCCGAGACGTGCACCAACCCCTCGACGCCCGGTTCGAGTTTCACGAACGCACCGAACTGGGCGATCCGGCTGACGACGCCCTTCACGACCGAGCCGACGTGATACTTGTCGGCGGCACGCTTCCAGGGGCTCTCGATCAGATCACGGATGGAGAGGCCGATCTTGCCGGTTTGGTGGTCGACCTTCTTGACGATGACGCGGACCTTCTCGCCGGCCTTGAGCACGTCGGTGGCGCTGGCGACCCGGTCCCACGAGAGTTCGCTGACATGGATCAGTCCCTCGACACCGCTGCCGATATCGACAAACGCGCCGAAGTCGCGGACCGAGCGGACAAGTCCGTCAAACTCGTCCCCAGGCTCGAGTGTTTCGAGCAATGTGACCTTGGCGTCGGCCGCCTGCTTCTCGATCACCGCCCGTCGGGAGAGCACCAGGCGGCCGGCCGCCGGCACGATGTCCGTCACGAGACTGTCGAGCGTCTGGCCGACCATCTCCTCGAGATTTTCAACCCGCCACGTGCTCACGAGGCTCGCCGGCATGAATCCGCGAAGCCCTGCGACCTCGCACTCGAGGCCTCCCTTGTTGGCAGCCGTGACCTTGGCCGCGACGATCATGCCAGCCTGGAGCTGTGACCAGTCCTCGACCGCAATCGCCTGATTGGCAAGGGCGACGTCGTAGAGGTTGTCGTCGTCGTTGCGGCCACCGACCGAGACGTCGATGGAATCACCGACCGCGGGCAGGTCGATGCCGGCGTCGAAGAGGCCGGCGAGTTTCATGGCCCCCTGGCGGCGACCGCCGAGGTCGACGAAGGCGGTGTCTGGGCCGATCGCCAGCACGGTGGCGACGAGTCGGGTGCCGGGATCGATCGGGGCTTCGGCCTTCGCGGAAACGCCCGCCGTCATCAGATCGTCGAGGGCCACGCCCTCCAGGGCCGCCTCGAAGTCGGCCTCGAGATCCTCGTCGAGCGCGGCTCGAATGTTGGGGACGGCCACCTGCCGCGCAGGCGGCAAGGCGTCGGCGAATGACCGGGGCTTGTCGTCGCGGCGGCGATCGCGGCGGCCGCGACCACGGTCTTCGCGGGGGCCACCGCCAGCGGCCGGTTTCTCTCCGGGAGTGGGTGCCGCGGGTGGGGCCGTCTCGCCGACTCCCGCGGCACTGCTCGGCCCGCCATCGGCAGACGGAGCCGCGACAACGGGTGCGGGGGCATCGCCGGCTGATCCAGGCGTGGCCGTTGCCACGTACTGGTACGCGGGGGCCAAGGTAGGGGCCTTCACGCCGGGCCGTTGCGTGCCGATCGGAATGCGGCGGGCAGACACGGCAGACGGCGAGTCGGGCGTCGAATCGACGGACTCTGTCGGCTCAACGGACGAAGGATCGGGATTCGTGCTCATGAGGGGCGGCTCGTGGGGCGCGGCGTGCGTCGAACGATGGCCGCCGGAGACAACATAAGAAACTGCGGGAAACAGGACTTGAACCTGCACGGTATTACTACCACCAGGCCCTCAACCTGGCGCGTCTGCCACTTCCGCCATTCCCGCGGCAACAGGATCGCGAGGGCACGAATGACGGCCACCGCAATCCCAGACGAGGTCTATTCTCAACCGGTTCGCCGGTCAGTCAAGCGACCGCACCGAAACGGCCTGCGGACGAAGCCGCCGCTCCTGCAAGGAGTCGACGACGGCGTGAGCTGCGGATACCAGGGCGAACACCGCGACGGTCCAGGCGGCATCTCCCAGCGGCATCCATCGATAAAACGGGAGCGCTGCGGCGAAGCAACTGCCCAGACCCGCGAGCGTGTGCGGGTAGTCGGCCCGGAACAGCCAATGGGCCAGGTTCGTGCTGAAGAAGAAGACGAGCGAGCAGGCCAGGCTGCCCCCCACGACTGCCAGCCACCGCGGCCGCTCCCGGCCGAGGAGCCCCGCGGCACCAAGCAGCACCGGCCAGGCGATGACGGCGTACACAACCGCTGCAATCGCCAGATCGCCGTAGGCGGGCAGCCAGAGGTTGCTGATTGCCAGTGCCGCCACCGGCACGCTCGCAGCGAGCAGCAGATTCGGGAAAACGTAGCCGGCCGCAAGTGCCACCCCGGCAAGCGGCGTGGCATGCCACATGGGCTCACCGTTCCAGGTCGGCTGCCAGAGCCGGCCGAGCACCGCGATGGCGACCAACGCCATCCAGGTAGCCGACGTGGCTGCCGGCGGGAGTTGCCAGCGAGCCGGCCCGACCGACCGCAACCGAGCGGGAGCACTAACTTCGTGGTTCGGCATGGATCTGTCGACCTCCGTGTGTTCGGATCCGGCCCGGCCACGGCAGTCCGCTGCGGCCCGGAAAAACTCCCGATACACTAGCGGTTTCCATGCCCCAGGCAAGCGATTCCGCCGGAACCACCCCGAAATGCCCGCGATCGAACGGGAACTGGAGACGCTGACCGTCGAGCGGACCGCCGACGGGTTCGTGCTGCTCACGGTCAGCGTTCCCGGCCATCGCCAGAATCTCCTCACGCCGCAGGCGGTCGCGGACCTGTCTACGGCACTTGATGACCTGGCCTGCGGATCGGCCCCGAGGGGCGTGATCCTGCGGTCAGGACGTCCGGGCAGCTTCTTCGCGGGCGTCGACATTGCCCGGCTGGAGGAACTCCGCGGCCGGCCCCCGGCGGAGATTGCCGCCCTCTGCGACCGTGGGAAGGCCTTGCTGGCCAGGCTCTCCGCCAGTTTCCCCACCGCCGCCATCATCGACGGCGTCTGTCTGGGTGGCGGGCTCGAACTGGCCCTCGCCTGCGATGTGCGGGTGGCGACGGCAGCGGGGCACACCATGCTCGGGCTGCCCGAGGTCAAACTCGGGCTCTTGCCCGGGTGGGGAGGCACCGTCCGTCTGCCGCGGCTGATCGGTCCCGGGCCGGCCGTCGAACTGGCCTGCTCGGGGGAGAGCGTCGCCGCTTCAGCGGCCCAGAGGCTCGGGCTCGTCGACGCCTGCGTGCCGGCTGATCAGGCGCTCGATACCGCCTGCCTGCTGCTCACAGTTCGCGGAGACGACGGCTCCCTCGCCGCCCGCCGCCTGCGGATGGCCCGACCGGTCGACCTCGATCCCGTGGAGCGAGAGTTTCTCGAGTCCACCAGTGCCGCGGTGATGCTCGGCCGCACCGGCGGCCACTATCCCGCCCCGCCGGCCATTCTTCAGGTGATCCTCGCCGGATCGGCCGGAACCGCCGAGAAGGCATCCCGGATCGAGTCGGCCGCCTTCGCGAAGCTCGCGGCGACACCGGTCGCCCGCAACCTGCTCCGCGTGTTCTCCATCGGCGAGCGAAACCGCCGCGACGCCGGCGTCGGCGACGACAACGCTGCGGCCACGATCGAACGTGCGGGCATGACCGCCCCAGCCATCGTCGGGGCCGGCATCATGGGGGCAGGCATCGCCGCCAGCCACCTGCGGGCCGGCTTCTCGACCGCGGTCATCGACCTGAATCAGGACGTGCTCGCGGGTGGGGTCCCGTCGATTCTCGAGGAGGCTGCGTGGGACCGCGCCGCCAAGCGGAGCGACCCGTCGCGGGCCGTCGAACTCGCCGGTCGGCTTAGGGTCTCGACCGTCATGGCGTCGATTGCCGGGGCCGACATCGTGATCGAGAGCGTGACCGAGCGGCCCGACGTGAAGCAGCAGGTGCTCGCCGAGATCGAGCAGACGGTCGGCCCGGAGACGGTGATCACCACCAACACCTCGACCAACCCGATCGCCCGCCTCGCCGCGGGGCTCGCCGATCCCACGCGGTTCTGCGGCCTCCACTTCTTCAATCCCGTCCGCCGAATGACGCTCGTGGAGGTTGTCCGCGGCCCCGCGACGAGCGACCGCACGGTGGCCACCGCCGTGGCCCATGCGAAGCGGCTCGGCAAGTGCCCGGTGGTGGTGAACGACAGTCCCGGCTTTCTCGTCAACCGCATCCTGATGCCCTACCTCCACGAGGCGGGAGAGCTGCTCCGCGAGGGCGTGACGGCGGAGCGGATCGATCGTGTGTCGCGGGGCTTCGGGATGCCGATGGGGCCGATCGAGCTCTACGACATGATCGGCCTCGATACGGCCTTCTATGCGGGGCTCGTGCTGAGCGCCGCCTACGGCGACCGCATCGAGGCCTCGCCCGTGATCCCCGCGCTGGTCAAGGTGGGCCGCCTGGGCCGCAAGACGGGGGCGGGATTCTATCGCTACTCCGGTGCCGGCCAGAAAGAACGGATCGTGGCCGTCGACGAGACGGCCGCCGCGGCGATCGCCCGCTACGCCCATCCCGCGCGGGAGTCGAGCGACCGTACGATCGTCGATCGCCTCTTCCTGCCGATGCTGCTCGAGGCGCTCCGTGGCCTCGACGAGGGGCTCGTTCGCGACGGCCGCGACATCGACCTCGCCGTGATCCATGCCCTCGGATTTCCTGCCTTCCGCGGCGGGTTGCTCGCCTGGGGCGATTCGCTCGGCGCCGCGGAGATCCTGCGGCGGCTTGAGCCGCTGGCCGACCTCGGGCCGCGAATGCATCCCACCGACCGGCTCCGCGGCCACGCGGCGAGCGGCCGGCCGTTCACCGAATGACGGCAGCACGCCACGCATGATGCACCACACCTCTGCCACGCTCGATCCCGCCACCACGCCCGTGGTGGTTGCCTGTTGCCGCACGGCCATCGGCCGCTCGCATCCCGACCGCGGGATCTTCCGCAACGTGCGGGGCGATGACCTCGCCAGCGCGGTGGTGCGAGCCGTGGTGGAGCGGAGCGGGGTCGACCCAGCGACGATCGAAGACGTCCTTCTCGGGGTCACGCAGCAGCGGGGCGAACTGGGGGGCAACGTGGCCCGCACCGTCGGCCTGATGGCCGACCTGCCCTTCGCGGCGGCCGGCACGACGGTCAACCGGCTCTGCGGCTCGTCGCTCCAGGCCCTCGCGCAGGCCTGCCACGCGATCGCCGCCGGCGCCGAGAACGTGCAGGTGGTCGGCGGCGTGGAGCACATGCACCACCTGCCGATGGAGTCGGCGATCGACATCCATCCCCAGGCCTTCGCCCGATCGAGCCGCGGAATGCTGTCGATGGGTCTCACGGCCGAGCAGCTCGCCAGCCTGCATGGCATCCCGCGGCGGCGGCAGGAGGAATATGCCCTGGCAAGCCATGAAAAGGCCGCCCGCGCCGATGACGCGGGGCTCTTCGACGACGAGCTTGTCCGCGTGTTCGGTCACGATGAGGCGGGCGGGCTGATCGAGGCGGTTCGCGACCAGTCGATCCGTGGCGACACGAGTCTCGAGGCGATGGCTGCGCTCGAGCCGGCGTTTCTGCCGAAGCTCGGCACGATCACTGCGGCAACCAGCGCCCCCGTGAGCGATGGCGCTGCCGCCCTGCTCGTGATGTCGGCGGGCGAAGCCGCTCGCCAGTCGCTCGAGCCGCTGGCCCGGGTCGTGGGCACTGCCGTGGTGGGCGTGCCGCCGGCCGCGATGGGCACCGGCCCAATCGCGGCGACGCGAAAACTTCTCGCGCGGGTCGCGCCGCTGGGCCTCACGCTCGCCGACATCGACCTCGTCGAGCTCAACGAGGCCTTTGCGCCGCAGGCCCTCCACTGCATCGACTCACTCAGACTCGACGCCGCGAAGGTGAACGTGCGGGGCGGGTCGCTGGCGATCGGCCATCCGCTGGGCGCCAGCGGCGCGCGGATCGCCACCACGCTCCTGCATGCGCTCCGCGACAGCGGCGGCCGCTTCGGCCTGGCCACCATGTGCATCGGTCTCGGCCAAGGGATCGCCGTGCTCTTCGAACGGATCGAGCGATGAGCACCGCCACGACCGCCACGACCGCCGCGTCGAGCTCAGGGCGTGCCGGCGACCGAGCCCCGGCCGAGTCGCTCGTGGAACTGATGCATCGCCGGCTCGACGATGCCGCCGATCGCCGTGCGATCATCGACACGCTGGCGGAGGCCGTCACGCCGGCGGAAGCGGGGCCTGGCGACACCCGCGCCACCGCATGGACCTGGGGCGAACTGATCGCGGCCGCGGCGACGCTCGCCGATGCCTTCGCCGCCGCGGGGCTGGCCCCCGGCGATCGCGTCGCGCACGTCGGCCCCCACGCCCCCGACTGGATCCTCGTCGACTTCGCCTGCCTGCTCGCCGGCGTGGTGCATGTGCCGCTGCATGCCGATGCGGCCCGCAGCGAGCAGCTCGACCAGCTCGCCTGGCTCGAGCCACGCGGGGTCGTGTTTTCAGCCGCGGCGGTTCCGGGCGGAATCTCCGCCCGCGATGTTCGGGGGCGGATCGTGATCGAGGTCGGGGCAGGTGGGCCGCAGGCGGCTGTGGGGCTCGCCGGCTCGGGATGGCGGGGGTTGGCTGCCGCTCCCGAGGCCCTGGTCGATCGCGTGGCCCTGGCCGATCGCGTGGCCTTGGCCGTCGAGCGGTGCGACCCCGACGCCGCCGCCACGATCGTGCTGTCGTCGGGCACCACCGGCAGGCCGCACGGCGTGCTCCACTCGCAGCGGTCGCTCGCGGCCAATGCCGCCGCCGCGGCCGACGTGTTTCTCGACGACCCGCGAGACGTGCGGCTCTCGTGGCTGCCGATGAGCCACGCGATGGCCCGGACGGGCGACCTCGGCACGGCGCTGGTCCGCGGCGGCTGCCTGAGCGTGGTGCGGCACCGCACCCGCGTGCTCGATGCCTGCCGCATCCTGCCGCCGACCGCGATCCTCGGCGTGCCCGCCTTCTATGAGCGGCTCGAGCGGGCCGCGGCGTCGGGGCGGATCGTCGACCTCGCCGCTGCTCTCGGGGGCGACATCCGGGTCTGCGTGTCGGGGGGCGCGCCGCTGCGGCGGCGGACGGCTGAGTTTTTCGCCGCGCGAGGCGTGCCGCTCGTGGAAGGGTATGGCCTCGCCGAGGCCGGGCCCGTGATCGCGCTGTCCAATCCGCGGATGGCACGGAGTGGCACGGTGGGACCGCCGCTGGCCGGTATTCAGGTGCGGCTCGACGAGCGGCCCGCAACGCGGGGCCAACTGCTCGTGAGCACGCCCAGCCAAGCGCTGGGCATCCTGATGCCTCCGGTCTCTCCCGGTGGGCCCGCTCAGGTGTCGCCTGCCGACTCCGGCGACGGCTGGCTGGAGACAGGCGACCTCGCGGAGATCGACGACCTGGGGCACGTGCGGATCACGGGCCGGCTCCGCGACACGCTCGTGCTGTCGAACGGCGTCAAGCTGCCGCCGGCGGCCGTGGAGGCGGCGCTCGCGGAGGACGACGCTGTGGCGCAGGTGTGCCTGGTGGGTGCCGGGCTTCCGCGGCCGGTGGCGATCATCGTGCCCGAGCCCGAGGTCCTGCGGGGAGCGATCCACCGGATGGGCCTGCGGGTCTTCAGCCGTCGGCAGGCTGTCGACCATCCGCGAGTGGCGGCCTGGCTTGCGCGGCGGCTCGCACGGCGGCAGCGAGCGCTGCCGCAGGCCTGGCGGGTGAAGACGTTCCTGATCGCCGACCGCGGCTTCGACTCGGCGCACGGCGAAGCCACCGAGTCGCTCAAGCTCAAGCGGGAGGCGATCGCCGCGCACTTTCGCGACCGGGTGGGGCGCGCGGCCGCTGCCGCCCGGAGCAGCGCGGGAGGAGCCATGAGCGAACCTCTCCCCACGGCCGACGGTGGGTCGTGGCTGCCCGCCGCCCTCTGGCAGGGGATGGCCGGCGGCTTCGCGGCCGCGGCGTCCTGCGCCGCGGAGCCGCTCTCGAATCGTGCCGAGGCGGTCCTCGACCGTGCGGAAGTCGAGATCGCGAGGCTGCGGGCTGCGGGCCAGCTCTACGACCCGTTGGCAACGCCACCAGCGGTCGCGCCGCCAATCGACGACCCGCCGCCGCCGCAGTCCGGCACGTTCTCCGCCGTGGCCGAGACGGTGCTCGGTGAGGCCGGGCTCTGGGGGCTGGCCGTGCCGGAGGCGTTTGGTGGCAGCGGCGTGTCGATGCTCGATCTCACGCGGGTGATCACGCGACTGGCGGCGAACGTGCCCACGTGCGCGGGTCTGCTCGCCGTGCACTCGTCGATCGGCGCCGTGTCGGCGGTGACCGGCTTCGGCAGCGTGGAGCAGCAGGCCCGGCTACTGCCTGGTCTCGCTGCCGGACGGCCGCTCTCCATCTTCGGGGCCACGGAATCGGATGCGGGCTGCGACCTAGGACGGGTGCGGGCGACGCTCGAGCGGCGTGCCGACGGTCTCCTGCTCACCGGCACCAAGATGTTCATCACGGGGGCGACCCACGGGCGGCTGGTGAAGCTGCTGGCCATGCTCGATGGCCGGCCGGCGGTGGTGGTTGTGCGGCTGCCCGAGGCCGACACGCCGACCTTTCGGCTGCGCCGCTATTCGCTGCATCCACTCAAGCATGCCCACAACGCCGCGCTCGAGTTCACCGCGTTTGACGTCGACCCGGCCGACGTGCTTGATCCCGGCGGCTCGGCCGACGCGATGCGGATCGTCTGGCACGGGCTGAATCGCGGCCGGGTGACGCTCGCCGCCCAGGCCGCCGGCACGTTGCGGCTGCTCCTCGCGCAGGCCACCGACTATGCGGCGGGGCGGATCACCTGGAAGCAGCCGATTGGCTCGCGGCAGCTGGTGCAGGGCAGGCTGGGCAGGATCGCGGCGTCGATCGTGGCCTGCGATGCGCTCGCTGCCTGGGGGGCGACGGCGATCGATGCGGGCCAGAGCGGCGAGTGGGAGGCGATCACGGCCAAGGTGGTGGCCAGCGAGTGCGTCCGCGAGGCGGCGATCGATGCCCTGGGGGTGCACGGGGGCCGGGCATTTCTCGTGGGCCACCCGCTGGGCGATTCGTTCCACGATCACTTCGCCGTCACGGTCTACGAGGGAGAGAGCGACCTGCTCGGCCTTGCGCTCTTCAAGGGCCTTGCCAAGCAGCATCCGCTCGCCGCGCTGTCCCGCGAAGCGACAGCCTCGCGGCGGGCTGCCGCCTGGCTCCGCTGGCGCGTGAGGATGCTGGCGGGCACGTCCCGGCAGGATGCGTGCATCCTCGACCGGCGGCTTCGCGACCATGCCCGGCAGGCCCGCCGTCAGCTCTCCGCCGCTGCGATTCGCATCGACCGGGCCGTCCGCCGCCACGGCCGGGGGCTTGCGGAGCGGCAGCTCGAGATCGCGAGCCTCGCGGCGGAGGTTCGCGCGGCCGTCAGCATGCTAGCCGTGGCCCATCACGCCGACGCTGCGGGCGACGACCGGCTGCTGGCCCCGGCCGACGTCTGGTGCCGGCTGGCCCTGGCCCGAGCGGCTGGCCGCAGGCCGCTGCCAGACGACCTCGCCGCCCTCGCTGCCCTCGGCCGCGAGGCGATCCGCGGCCCGGGCACGAGCCCGTAGGCAGCGGGCTGACGAGTGTCAACGAGGGGATGATCCCGGGAGGAAGCGGATGGCCATCAGCTGGCACTGAGCTCGTTTTTCCAGAGGCTGTCGAGGAACTCGCGCCACGGGAGGATCTCGATACCCTGCTCGGCACGACGGGCCCTGGGGGCGCGGCAGACGAGGATGCACCGGCTCTTCGGGTGTTCCTCCCGCCAGGCCCGCAGACCCTTGAGGTGGTCGGTCGTGGG
>CAJBSQ010000430.1 GCA_903958265.1 uncultured Planctomycetaceae bacterium | reverse complement strand
CTTCCATCCGACCGACCGGCAGCTGTATGCCTGCGGCCTCCATGCCTGGGCCGGTAACCGGACGGCGCCCGGCGGCTTCTTCCGGGTCCGCCGCACCGCCGGGATGCTGCGGATGCCGGTGGCGCTCGCCGCCCACGAGACCGGACTGACGATCACGTTCTCCGCGCCGCTGGCGCGGTCGTCGGCCGTTGATCCTGCGTCGTGGGGCTACACGTCGTGGTCCCTCGAACGGTCGAAGAACTATGGCTCCGAGCACATCGACGAGCGCGGGCATGCGATCACCGCGGTCGACCTGTCGAGCGACGGCCTCACCGCCCGCCTTTCGATCGAGGGCTTCGCGCCGACCACCTGCTACGAGCTCCGCTGGGATCTCGCCGCCGAGGACGGCAGCCGGGCCAAGGGCCGGATTCACGGCACGGTGCACGCGACGCGGCCGTGAGCCGTCGGCCTCGCCAGGCACGAAGTCACGTTCACCCTGGCTCCTTCGCTCCGCGAAATTGGGCCCCGTCGAGGCCATGCCCCTTCATCAGCCGATAGAGCGTGCCGCGGGGGAGCCGTGCCTCGCGGGCGGCCGCCGACACGTCGCCGAGATGTCGGGCGAGGAGGTCGGCGAGAAACTGCTTCTCGAACCTGGCGACGTGCTCAGCCCGCTGCGCGAAGAAGCCGATGGCCCCGGCCTCCGCCCCGGCGGTGCGGCCTGCCGCCGCCACCACGTCGTCGGGCAGGTCGTCGATCCCGGCCATCGGCGACCGCGTCATCGCGATCGCCCGACGGACCACGTTCTGCAGTTCCCGCACGTTGCCCGGCCAGTGGTAGCCCCTGAGCACCTGGTAGACATCGGTCGACAGGCCGCCGAGGCTGCGGCCCATCTCGTGGGCCGCCTTGTTGGCAAAGTGCTCCGCGAGCAGCCCAATGTCGTCGCCCCGCACCCGCAGTGGCGGCAGATCGATCCGCACCACGTTGATCCGGTAGTAGAGATCACGGCGGAACTCGCCACGTTCCACCATCTGGTCGACGTTGCGGGAGGTCGCGGCCACCACGCGGACGTCGACGGGGTTTTCCTGGCGGGCGCCCACCCGCCGCACCCGTCGCTCCTGGAGCACGCGGAGCAGTTTGGCCTGGAGCGGCAGCGGCAGTTCGCCCACCTCGTCGAGGAACAGCGTGCCGCCGTCGGCGAACTCGACGAGGCCCATCCGGCGGGCATCGGCGCCCGTGAAGGCTCCGCGCTCGTGGCCGAAGAGCTCGCTCTCGATCAGCGCGTCGGGAATCGCCCCGCAATCAACCGGCACGAACGGGCCCTCTGCCCGCCGGCTGCGGGTGTGAATCGCCCGGGCCACGAGTTCCTTGCCGGTGCCCGTCTCACCCGTCACCAACACATCGACGGAGCTCGTCGCGATCCGTTCGATGATCGAGTAGACATGCTGCATGGCCGGGCTCTCACCCAGAAAGTCGGCGAACGAGTACGGCCGCTCGACGGCCCGCCGCAGCACCGCCTCGGCGGCCCGACGGCGAGAGGTCTTGAGCAGCCGCTCCAAGGCGTCCTCCAGGTCGGTCTCGACGCGGGCGATGTCGAGGTAGTCGCCGGCGCCCGCATGCAGGCATGCCCGTGCGGTATCAACGCTCGGCTTCGGGTCGATGACCACCATCGGCAGCTGCGGATCGGCCTTGTGGAGCGCCGCGTAGAGCACGTCGGCCGTGGGCCCGGATCGCGCGGTCACCACGCCGAGATCCCACGAATCGCGGGAGAGTGAGGCAAGCGCTCCGTCGAGCGCCGTTTCCACTCGCACCTCGAGCGGCTGGAGCCGGGCCACGAGCCGCGCATAGGGCAGGGCGGATGCGCCGGCGGAGTCGACGATGATGATGCGGGGCTGCTGCACGGATACGGGCCTCAGACGCGCCGGCCGCCGACCGTGCGTCTCCGGCGACAAGTATGCAAGTGACCGCGCCGCAGGGCAACCCGCCGCGCGGCTTTCGTCCCCTTCTGGCTCTGCTACATTCCAGGCAGTTTTCCTGGCATTTCCCGCAGCTTCGGAGCGGCTTTCCCTCATGGCCATCGACACCTATGCCCCCTGTCCCGGCGGCACCGGCAAGAAGATCAAGTTCTGCTGCGCCGACCTCGTCGGTGACCTCGAGCAACTCGACACGCTGATCGAGGGCGACCAGATCTCCGCGGCGCTCGATCAGGTGAAGCGGCTAGAGGCGAAGACGCCCGGCCGGGCCTGCCTGATGGCCACCCGCACGAAACTCGAACTCGCGGCGAAGCAGTATGCCGAGGCGACGGTGAGCAGCCGGGCCTTCCTCGACGCCTTCCCCGCCAACCCGCTCGCTCTCGGGCAGTCGGCGATCACCGACGCGATCGCAGGCCGGATGCAGGAGGCCGCCGCGGCGTTCGACAAGTCCCGTGAGGCGGCTGGCGAGGCTGCGGGGGAGGAGGGCCGGAACGTGGTGACGGAGCTGGTGCGGATCGCCGGCACGCTGGTGCAGGTCGCGGCGCAGCTCGGCCATGTCGGCTTCGCGCAGGGCATCGTCGACTGGCTCATCGACCGGTCGCTGGGCTCCGAGGACGAGCGGCGGCTCATGGCTGCGATCGTCGGCTCATCGGGCGTGCCGGCCGCACTGCGGACAAGGGTGCGGCTCGAGGAGCCCGTCGGCGATGCGGCCTGGCGGCCTGACTTCGAGACGGCGCTGGCGCACGCTCGCCACTGGCGGCTCGCCAAGGCCCTGACGGCCTTCCGCGGCCTCAAGGGCATCGCCGGCGATTCGCGGGAGCTGTTCACCAACATCGCCGTGATCTGCGAGATGCTCGCCAAACCGTTTGAGGCCTCGGAGGCCTGGGCGGCGGTGGCGCGGATGGGCGGCACCCCGGCCGACGACGCCGTGGAGGCGATCGGCCGGACGATCGCACTGGAGACCGAGGCCGATCCCGACCGCTCACCGCTCGTGCGGTTTGCCAGCCGGATCGCCCCGCTGGTCGTGCCGGGCGGCGAGGCGGGGGCGACGGCGCTCGACCTGCTCGACGACAAGCTCCGGCACACGGGCAGCTGCGAGCAGACCGCCTTCGACCGGGCGCAGTGGGTCTCTCGAAACGCCGTGCCACCGCGGTCCGCCTGGCGGGTCTTCGACGGCTCGAGCCCGGCGCGGCTCCTGGCGACGCTCCTGATCTTCGCCCGGCAGACCGATCGCGAGCCCGAGGCCGTGCTGCAGGGGTTCGCTCCGGACGTCGACGCGGCCCGGCCGATCGTGGAGCCATTGCTCGGCTGCACCTTCGGTGGCGAGACCGGCGGGGATGCGCTGCCCGGCACCACGCCCACCAACTGGCTGATGGGCAGCCAGTTTCGCATGCAGCCGCCGACCGCGCCACCGGCGCCGGCGGCGGCTGGCCAGCCGTCGATGGTCGACGGCCTGCTCGACGAGCAGCGGGCCGCGCTCTGGAACCGATTCCTGGCGATCTGGCCCGACACGCCGCTCCCCGAACTCCTCGGCAAGACACCCCGTGAGGCGGTCCGCGATCCCCAGGCCGCCCGGCGAGTGGAGGCGATCATCACCGAAGGGGAAGCGACGTCCCGCCGCCCCGATGCCTCCGCCGCCTGGACGGCGATGCGAGAGCGGGTCGGGCTGCCGGCGCCCGCGCCGGTCGAATCGACGCGTCCGCTCGAAGACGGCGTCCCGCCCCTCCGGTGGCATCGTCTCGACATGGCCCGACTGAGCCTCGACGAACTCCGCGGCGTGCTCGTTACCGCGGTCGATGCCGGCTTCGAGCGGGCCGCCGAACGGGCCGCCGAAGCGGTCTCGAGTCGCCCCGATGCCACGCCTGCCGACCGCTGGGAGGCGTTTGGCGTTCTCGAAGACCGGGCGGCTTCGAGCGTCCGGAAACTGGAGATCATCGCCGAACTCCGCAGGCTCGCCCCGGTGCTCAAGGCCAACGACGGCATGCTCGACGTGGCCGAACTCCGGGTGCGGATGCAGCGGGGCGACGAGGCCGACGTGATGCGGCTGCTCGAGCACGTCCGCCGCGAGCATGCCCGCGATCAGCAGGTGCTGCAGGCATTCGCCGAGGTGATGATGGAGGCGGGCGTCGACCTCTCCGCCCTCGCCGGACGCTCTTCGCCGGGCACGGCCGCGATGGGTGCTCCCGGCGGCGCCGCCTCGTCGCCCGGCACCGCTCCGGCGGCGGCAGCCGGCAAGCTCTGGACTCCGGGGGGCGAGTCCTCCGGGCCGGCGGGCGAGAAGAAGGTCATCTGGACGCCCACCTGAAGAACCCATGGCGTTCTCGGCCTTCGACGAACTGGCGATGCGCCGGGCTCTCGAGCTCGCCGCGCTCGGCCGCGGCCACGTGGAGCCGAATCCGCAGGTGGGCGCGGTGGTGGCGACCAGCGGCCACCCGGCGGCGATCGTGGGCGAGGGCTGGCATGGTGAGTTCGGCGGGCCGCATGCCGAGGTGATGGCGCTCGCGGCCGCCGGAAGCCGGGCGCGGGCGGCGACGCTCTATGTGACGCTCGAGCCGTGCTGCCACCACGGCAAGACGCCCCCCTGCACCGACGCCATCCTCGCGGCCGGCATCGCCCGCGTGGTCGTCGCGGCGGGCGATCCGTTCACGCCCGTGGCCGGCCGCGGCCTCGAGGCCCTGCGGCGGGGCGGCGTGACGGTGGAGGTGGGACTGTGCTCGGCCGAGGCCACCCGGCTGACTGCGCCGTTTCGAAAACTCCTCACCACCGGCAAGCCGTGGGTGATCGCCAAGTGGGCGCTGAGCCTCGACGGCCGCATGGCCGCGGCGGCCGGTCAGGATCGCTGGATCTCGTCCCCCGAATCGCGGGCGCTTGTCCACGAACTGCGAAGCCGGATCGACGCCGTCGC
Source organism: uncultured Planctomycetaceae bacterium (assembly GCA_903958265.1). Lineage (GTDB taxonomy): Bacteria > Planctomycetota > Planctomycetia > Pirellulales > UBA1268 > QWPN01. The sequence continues at coordinate 577 of CAJBSQ010000430.1, read as the reverse complement.
GGTGGGCATCGGCACGGCGCTGGCCGATGACCCCCTGCTCACCGTGCGGACTGCGGCCGGCTCCGCGGCCGGTCCGCGACGGCCGCTGCGGATCGTGCTCGACAGTGCGGCCCGGCTGCCACTCGCCAGCCGGCTCGTCCGCACGGCGCGGGAGTGCCCGCTGCTTGTCGCCGTCGGCCCCGGCGCCCCGCCGGAGCGAACCGCTGCGCTTGCCGCGGCGGGCTGCGAGATCTGGCAGGGCGACGACCTCGACCACGCGGCCCGCACCACGGCCCTGCTTCGCGAACTCGGGAGCCGCAGGCTCACCAACCTGCTCGCCGAGGGAGGGCCCCACGTCCATGCCACGCTGTTCGCCGCAGGTGAGGTCGACGAGGCCTGGGTGTTCGTGGCCCCGAGCATTCTCGGCGGGGCGGCGGCGGCTCTCGATCCTCTGCCCGACGTCCGGCGGCTGTGCATCGAAGACGTGTCGCACCCCGGCGGCGACATCCTCGTCCGCGGCACCATCTCCTGACGCGGCTAGAGCGCATTCAGTTTATGTGGAGCGTCATCTTCGTAATCGAGGGCGGGTAGGCGAAGG
>CAJBSQ010000429.1 GCA_903958265.1 uncultured Planctomycetaceae bacterium | reverse complement strand
GATCGAGGGGCTGCGGAAGGCCGCAGCCTAACCCGCAACTTTGCCTTTGCCTTCACCTGTGCTTTCGACTGCGGCTGGGGTGCAGCTGCGGCTGGGGTGCTGACCAGTCACCAGCAGGCGTTGAGCCGATGGCTGCGGGAGCTTGATCGGTGTGCGTTCAAAACACCACCGTTCCCCGCATCATCCACAGGTCGGTGTGATCGTTGCCGGCGGCGACCGCGGCGAGCGGATTCCAGATGTGCTGGTAGCTGGGAATGATCCGAAAGGCCGGCGTGAGGGCGTAGTCGTAAAACACTTCGAGGCCCTGTTCATTCTGCACGTTGATCGCGCCGCGGGTGTACTTGCGGACCTGGTTCTGGAGGTCGGGGCTGATGCCGTTCATGTACCAGCCCACGCCCACACTATCGTAGGCCCGTGACTCGGCCAGGCCGCGGGCGAAGAGGGCCACGCTGCCGTCACCCGTGATCGTGTTCGTCTCCTGCGGTGCCCAGCCCATGCGACCAAACACGCCAATCCCGCGGAGCGGCACGCCCGCCTTGAGCTTCATCGCCATCTCTCGCGGCCGGTCGGCCACGTAGAGATACTGCGAGGCGTTGGCGATCAGGAAGCAGCTGTTCGACGAGTTATTGACCGGCAGCCCGCGGTTATCGGGGCTGCCGAGAAGCACGCCGACGGCCTGCTCCACCTGCTCGATCGAGGTCAGTGTCCCGAAGGGGTTTTCGAGGTCGAGCTGGTACTGGTTCGACCAGTTGAAGGCCGGTGAGAACTGCCCGGGTAGGCCCCCGATGTCGTATGACGCCACCGCCGTAAGGTAGAGATTGACGCGGTCGAAGGCGTTGTTGGCGAGATTCTGTGCACGGCTGTTTGGGTCGAGCACGCCGCCCGCGAACGCGAGCTGCTTGCTCGGCGCCCAGACACCGAGCACCGCCCAGGCCGTCGGGTTGTAGAAGTTGGTCGTGATCGGATTCTTATTAAACGCGAAGTTCGCGAAGTAAAACTTGTAGCTGTCGCCGAAGAGCGTCTGGTCGGGGATGAAGATGTCGCTGATCTTGCCGACGATGAAGCTCGTGTGCTCGCTGAGCCCCTGCGCGAGGAAGTATTCCGACGGCAGCATGGTCGAGTAGGCCAGCGGGTCGGGCTGCAGCAGGCCCGTGTAGACCGGCACGGAAGCCCCGGAGTTGAAGGTCTGCTCCGGGTTGCCCCCGTAGCGGGCCTGCGTGGTGAAGTGGATCAGACCGCCGTCCCACCAGCCGGCCCGGCCGGTGTCGAGGTTGATCGACATCTGCGTGTTCTGCACGAACCAGCCGCCGGGCGCGAGCCCGCCGGAGGTGAGATCCTGGTAGGCGCTCGTGGAATAGACATCGAAGAACACGCCGCGCCGGGCGAGATCGGTCCGCCGACCACCCCAGTCGCCGGTGAGTTGGGTGCGGTCCCAGAAATCACCGAGCACGGTGCCCGGCAGGCCGTAGACCGGACCGTTGTTGAAAAACGGCAGGAGCACCGGGGCTGCGTTGGCGAGCGAGAGGTGGTCGGTCTTGACCGGCCCCCAGGGATCCGCGGCCTGGCCGCGTGCACGCAGCGGCGCGGCCGTCGGCGTTGCCGACTCGGCCTCGATGAGGTTGCCGAAGCCGTCGAAATTACCCCCCTGCCCAAAGGCGGCGGAACCGCCGCCACACGCCCAGATGAGTCCCAGAACGGTAAGCAGGTGGCCGGGGCGAAAGCGTGCCACACCACTGGAGCGGTCATCCGTCGGTGTCATTGCCACAGCCTTCGCAACAGGTGGAATCCGCTCGAGTGATACGAGCGTTTCCATCGGCACATCCGGCACCACCAGGTGATGCGGCCGGCGTCTGCGAAGACGGGCTGAGTTTGAGGTCTGTTTTCTGGCAAACGGCGCAAGACTGGTCGGCTCTTCCTTCGAAGAGCGTCCGGGCCTTACGAGGGCGCCATGGGCAGGCACGCGGCCGTTCGGGGCCCTACGCCTCCGTCCGACCCGTATCAGCGGTCCACGATAAGAAGCTGGGGCGACAACGCACCCCAGCCGTGAACCAAAGCCGCGAACCCGCGAGTGGTTCCCGAAAACGCCGTCAGGCTGTCAGTCAGGCGATCCCCTCCACCCTCATGGCCTGCCAATCCTCTTCGGTTGGCTTGGCCATCGTGCCAAAGAGGATGTCCCCGACCGGCAACGCGACGTTGAAATTCTTGTCCGGGTAGCGGTGGTGGAGGTAGTGGTGCCGGGCCAGCAGTTTGTAGAACGGCCAGTGGGCGAAAAACCGCCCCTCCGGCTTGTGCATCTCCATGTGAATCTGGTTCCACATCACATGGTGCATGCACACCACCAGGGGAAACATCGCCGCGCCCGTGAACGAGAACGGGGCCAGCACCAGGCTGACGGGGAGCGATTCCACGAGCCCTTCGACGATGTTGAGCCGGATACCCTTGTCTTCCCCGTGCGCGACCGGGGCATCATGGAAAATTTTTCGGTACTGGCGGTGGTGCAACACAGCGTGGTTGTTAAAGATCTTCTTCCGGATTTCCAAGCCGCGAAATAGCAGGAATCGCGGCATCTTGTGCATCAACTTGCAGTGCACCTGATGCTCAATGATCGACATCAGCACGGCGAGAACGGCGAACCACACGGCGATCTGGAGGTATCCGGGCATCAAATCTCCTCGCGAACACCAGGAACGGGTCGACCACACGGAACGCTCCGCGGAGGGGGGGTGTACCAGACGACATCGCCCGTGTCTGGATCAATATCAAGCGAAATAGGGGACGGGAGCGAGTTTTGGAAAATCGCTCCCGTCCGCGATTCGCTCTGTTTTCCGTCCGCTGTGAAAGGACAATCGGGGCCCGCCGATACCATGCTTTTCGAGCGCCACTCATGAACCGAAACCCCGACATTCGCTGGCAGCAGCGGTTCGACAACTTTGACCGTGCCCTCGGCCTGCTGCGCGAGGCACTGGCGAACGGGCCTGCTGCGCTCAACCAACTGGAAAAGGAGGGAGTCGTCCAGCGTTTCGAATACACCTTGGAACTGGCATGGAAAACGATCAAGGACTATCTGGAGGAGAGTGGGGTCGTGCTGACCGCCTTCGGGCAGGTGCGCGATCTGCTCGAGAGCCGGAGGATTGCATGAACCCGCCGCGGCTTGCCGAGTTCGAAATCGCCATGGTGAGCGACGTGTTTCGCCGTCATCCGGAAGTTTCCTCCGTCACGCTCTTCGGATCTCGTGCCAAGGGCACTGCCAGCGACCGATCCGACGTTGATCTCGCAGTTCGCGGAGACCTCACGCCGCTCCAGGCCGAAGCGATTGCGGGCGAACTCGACGAACTCCCGCTCCCCTACAGGTTCGATGTGCAGCCCATCGCCCGGATACGCCACCAGCCGCTGCGGGATCACATCGACCGGGTCGGCATCTGCATCTATCGGGCAGCGTGACCCGTCTTCGCGGCGGGACTGACCTTCCCCCACGAATGAAGCCGGTTTCTATCATCAGCGTTGCCCTGCCAAGGGATCGCTGCCGTCCCCGAGCCCTCCACGTACGCCATGGCCCTCGCCGGCCTGGCCTGCGGTGGCGGAAGCGGCGGGCTGCCAAGGCCGCGGCCTGATGCTGCAGATCTCGGCGGCCACTCCGCCAACTCGGTGCTCCCGGCCGCGAACCGCGTCGCTGTAGATATACTTGGCAGCATGACGAACATCGACGACTCCGGAAAGGTCGCCGAGCCGGCTC
>CAJBSQ010000428.1 GCA_903958265.1 uncultured Planctomycetaceae bacterium | reverse complement strand
GTGGAAGTCCACTCGATGTCGAAGGGCTTCCACATGATCGGCTGGCGGATGGGCTGGGTCTGCGGCCACGAGCGGATCGTGCGGGCCTTCGCCGACATCAAAGACAACTGCGACTCGGGCCAGTTCATGGCGATCCAAAAGGCCGCCGCCGCCGCCCTCGCTGACCCCGAGATCCCGCGGATGGTGCGGGAGAAGTATCGCCGCCGGCTGGAGAAACTCGTGGGCGTGCTACGGGCCTCGGGCTTCGAGTGCGAGATGCCGGGGGGCACCTACTTCCTCTATACCCGGAGCCCGAAGGGGGCGGGGGATCGTGGGTTCGCCACGGCACAGGACGCCAGCCAGTTTCTGATCCACGACCTCTCGATCTCCACGGTGCCCTGGGACGACTGCGGGGCCTACCTGCGGTTTTCGGTGACTTACGAGGCGGAGGACGAGACCATCGAGGACGACCTGATGGCCGAACTGCATGCCCGCCTGCAGCGGGCCCGGCTCAAGTTCTGACAACCGATCCGCCCCCACCCGCCTGCCCGAGTTGACCAGTCCGCCTCCCCGTCGCCCGGAGTTCATTGCCCATGTCGCGGTCTACCCCCATCGCTACGTGCCTCGTCACCCTGCTCTCCAGCCTCATGCTCGTGGCCCCGCTCAGCGGCTGCAGCGGCGCGAAGAAGAGGGCTTCGCTGACGATCGCCGAGCGGCTTGCCAAGGCCCGCGGCGACACCACACCCGGCGGACAGGCCCGGGAGCTGGCCAAGATCGCCCGCCTGCAGTTCAAGTCGGGCGACAAGACTGGCGCCGGCATAACGCTTGCCGAGGCCCGCAAGACGATCCGCACCGACGCCGATCCGACCGTGTTTGGCCCTCGGCTGGTCGACATCGCCACGACCTACGCCATCCTGGGCGAGAAAAAGCCCGCCCGCGAGGCCGCTGACAGGGCGATGGTACTGGCCGACACGATGACCGACGCCGTCGCTCAGACCGACCTGCTGGCGAAGGTGGGCGTCGTCTACGGGTCGCGGGAGACCGGGCTGGGAGACGCCACCAAGGCCAAGGAGACGCTCGCCAAGGCGGCGGCCATCGCCTCGGGTGACCAGGTGACCGAGCGCTTCCGTCCGCAGGCACTCGCGGCGGTGGCGCTCGGCTATGCCAACGCCAATCTGGCCGCTGATGCCACGCCGGTGATCGAAAAACTCGAGACACTCGCCGCCTCGCTCACCGACCTCCGACCCAAAGCCGAGGCGCTGGCTGCGGCCGCCAACGTGTATGCCAAGAGCGGCGCGCAGGACAAGGCGGCGGCGCTGCTCGTGGAGGCAGCCAAGGCTGCCCGGCAGATCGATAGCTCGGCCAACAAGGCCTATGCGCTGATCGCCGTGGGCAACGCAGCGAACGTCGCCGGTGATAAGAAGGCTGCCGCCGCGCTGGCCGCCGAGGCGGAAAAGACAACCGGCAAGATCGCCGATCCCGAGCAGCAGAAAGACGCACTGCAGGACGTGCGGGCCCTCCAGGCGGCCATCAAGAAGTGACGGTGCCGGTAGAACACTGGCCCATAACGGCGGCGTTTACGACGGCTGACCGCGGGAACGTGGCCACTACTCGCGTCCTCGTGACACCGTCTTGAGCGCCTCCAGGGCCAGCTTCCGCGCTTCGGCATGATCGACGATCGGTTCCGGGTAGCCGCTCGACCTGTCGACCCACGTCCGCACGTAGGCTCCGTCGGGATCGAACTTCTGCTGCTGGCTCGTGGGATTGAAGATCCGAAAGTAGGGCGCGGCATCGGCCCCGCAGCCGGCGGCCCACTGCCAGCCGAGCGTGTTGGCGGCGAGGTCGGCGTCGACCAGCGTGTCCCAGAACCAGCGGGCTCCCTCCAGCCACGAGATCCGCAGGTCTTTGACGAGGAAACTCGCCACGATCATCCGCACGCGGCTGGGACAGGTCGGCGGACACGATCTCGCAGCGGGTGCCGTGGGCCG
>CAJBSQ010000427.1 GCA_903958265.1 uncultured Planctomycetaceae bacterium | reverse complement strand
CCTTCGCCTACCCGCTCTCGCTTACGGAGACGACGCTCCACAGAACGTGGATGCGATCTAGCCCGCCGGATCGGTCCGGAGGGCCAGGTTTTCGTCACGCAGGCCGTGGCGGGCAACCACGCGGCGGCGGCGTCTGGCAGTTACACGTCGCAGACCGAAACGGCCTGCTCCAGGCCGGCGAACGGGTCGCGGGTCGGGATGAACTCATGGCCGACGTAGCCCCGATAGCCCAACTCGACGAGCTTCTTCATGCACGCTTGAAAGTTGATCTCCTGATGCTCGTCCAGTTCGCCCCGGCCGGGATTGCCGGCGGTGTGAACATGGCCGATCAGGTCCTTGTACTGCTCGAGCCGGCGGATCAGATCGCCGTTCATGACCTGCACGTGGTACAGGTCGAACAGCATCTTCACGCGATCCGAGCCGACACGCCGCACGATGGCGGCCACCGCGTCCACGTCATCTCCCTGGTAGCCTGGATGCCCCTTCATCGGATGCGTGTCGTCGCGGGTGTTGAGGTGCTCCAGGCAGATCGTGACCTGCCTCTTCTCCGCGTGGGCGGCGATCTGCGTGAGCCCCCTCACGCAGTTGTCGGCCCCCTCCTCAGCCGAAATCGTGCCGCTCGAGGGATCCTCGGCGTCCCGCCACTTGTAGCCCGTGAAGGCGATCACCGCAGGGATGCCGGCTTCGGCGCAGGCGTCGATCGTCTTCGTGGTGGCGGCGATCACCTCGTCGTGGTACCGCAGGTTGTTGAAGCCCTTCATGAAGGGCGCACCCGGCATGCCGTTCATGGCGATGGCGGATGTGAGGCCGTGCTTTTTGATCGTGGGCCAGGTGTCGGGATCGGAAAGCTCGATCGACGTCACGCCGAGCTGCTTCGCCACCTCGCAGGTTTTCTCGATGCTCCAGTGTCCGCCGGCGGCATTGAAGCACCAGAACACGATCGAGTGGTTGATGTTTCCCTTGAGCGGCATGACAGGGCTCCGGCGACGGAACGGGACATCCAGGTCGGCGGTACACTACCATGCTCGCGGAGCCGCTGAAAGCGGCCGCGTCGCCCTCCACGGGACCTTCCGACCATGCCTTCGCTGAAACGCATTCTCGTCACCGGCGGGGCCGGTTTTCTCGGCAGCCACCTCTGCGAGCGGCTCGTCGAGTCGGGCCACGACGTGATCTGCGTCGACAACTTCTTCACCAGCCAGAAGTCGAACGTGTCCCACCTGCTGGGCTGCGGCAACTTCGAACTGCTGCGGCACGACATCATCCACCCGCTCTGGCTCGAGGTGGACGAGATCTACAACCTGGCCTGCCCCGCGGCGCCCGGCCATTACCAGTTCAACCCCATCAAGACGATGAAGACGAGCGTGATGGGAGCGATCAACGTGCTCGGCATGGCCAAGCGCTGCCGGGCCAAGGTGCTTCAGGCATCGACCAGCGAGGTCTACGGCGATCCCGAGGTGCATCCGCAGCCCGAGACCTACCGCGGCTCGGTGAACCCGATCGGCCCCCGGGCCTGCTACGACGAGGGGAAGCGGGCGGCCGAGACACTCTTCATGGACTACCACCGCACCAACGGCGTCAACGTGCGGATCGTGCGGATCTTCAATACCTACGGGCCGCGGATGCACCCCTTCGACGGCCGCGTCGTCTCCAACTTCATCCGCCAGGCGCTGCAGGGGGAGCCGATCACGATCTTCGGCTCCGGAGCACAGACGCGGAGCTTCTGCTACCGCGACGACCTCGTCGAGGGCATCATCCGGATGATGAACGGCCCGGACGAGTTCATCGGGCCGGTCAACATCGGCAATCCGGGGGAGTTCACGATCCGGCAGCTGGCGGAACTGACGCAGGAACTCACGGGATCGACCACGGCGCTCGTGCAGAAGCCGCTGCCGGTGGACGATCCGGAGCGGCGGCGGCCCGACATCACGCTAGCGAAGCAGCGGCT
>CAJBSQ010000426.1 GCA_903958265.1 uncultured Planctomycetaceae bacterium | reverse complement strand
GGCAGCGCGTGGCCGAACACCGACCAGACCACGCCGTCGCCGAGCATCGACAGCGACATTCGGCCTTCGGCGGTGATGATCAGATTCAGGCCACGGCCGTGCTCGACGCCCGAGAAAAGCCACTGGCCCTCAGTCTCGTGGACCGCCTGGAGCTTGGTGATTTCTCCACGACGCGACCGGGGCGCCAAGAGTGTGAGTTCCTTCGTGGTCGAATCGATCCGGAAGAACGTGGGGCGTTCCCGGTCGCCGAGATCGGGAGGTCCCACCGTGCCATCCTCATCCACCGCGACGGCGGAACTCACGGCACAGATCCAGGTCTGGCCAGCCCAGGCGTCACCGCACGTTGTCAGCATGGCTGACATGATCACCATGAACACCACCATCATTCCCGTCGCCTTCGTCATCATGATTCGCTGATCTCCCTTGTGTGTGGATGAATGGATCACTGCCCCTGAGATCCCGGATGCAGCACTGCACGCGGTGGTCTCACTCCGAGCCTCACCGCACCGTGTAGCCCTTCGCCTCCATGGCGGCCATGAAGTTTCTGTTCCAAACCGCGAACTGCTGCTGGTAGGCCGATACCGCCGCATCGGCGGAGCCCCCGGCCGTCTTCACCGCCCGCCGCGACCGCATCCCACCGGTCAAACCGGCGGCGGCCGACCCCATGGCCGCGCCCCTGCCGGCATCGCCACCGATGGCGCCGACGGCCGCCCCCATCAGAGCGCCCCCCGCCGCGCCTCGCACGGCGCCACCACGGGCTGCACCCGACGCTGCCGCGGCGGCGTGTTCCTGCTGATCGAGAACCGCCTTCGCCTGATAGGGATCCCATCGGGTCTGCTGGGAAGCCCAGTCATACGCGGCGGCCTCATCCTGCTTCTGCTGTTCGGGGGTCTGCCCTCGGGCCGGGAAGATCGCCAGGTTTCCTGGATTGGTGCTGAGCGTTGGCGGACCCGCCTCTGCCACGGTCGCGATCACCATGGCCGAGGCGAGAGTCAACGCGGCAAAGCCTCGACCAATCGTGCGCTTGAATCGCTCGCTCATCACATCTCTCCTGGGGTGAGCCCATCCATAGGGCGACGCGTGGTGTACGCGACCGAGTCTCGCGTGCAAAGAGCGGATTCTCGCGGCCGGTCGGACGAGTCGCGCCGGTCCGGTTTCGCCGCATCGACGACCACCGCCGCACGACTGTGCAGCATCCGACAAAAGATGTCGCGGGCTCGGGGCTGCCCGTGCCAGGTGGCCGGACGCTCGCTACGGGCATCCTGCCCGGCGCAAAACACGTGCCTCTCGCTACGCCCGCTGCGGGTGCAGGCGCGGGCCGCCGCCGAGGGCGAGGCGGTTGGTGGCGGCGAGGAAAGCCTTCGCCGACGCTTCGAGTGAGTCGGTCGACACGCCGCGGCCCCGTTGCACCTGCCCACCGTGCTCGAGCTCGACCGTCACCTCCGCCTGCGCGTCCTTGCCGACCGTCACCGCCTGCACGCGGAAATCGCGGCAGACCGTCGTGATTCCGGTCAGCTTCTCGATCGCCAGGAAGATGCCGTCAATCGGGCCGTCGCCGGCGGTGATCGTGGCCGACTGCGGCGCGCCGTTTTGGAGCACGCGCAGCGTCACCGTCGGCGAAAGGCCCGACGCGCTGGTGAGCGTGTAGCCCTCGTACACAAACTGCTCCGGCAGTGTCGAAAACTGCTCCTCGCAGAGGGCCGCGACGTCGCCGTCGTAGATCTCCTTCTTGCGGTCGGCGAGCAGCTTGAACCGCTCGAAGACCGTCTGCAGCTGCTCGGGTGAGAGCTGGTACCCCAGCGCCTTGGCCCGGTCGGCGAGCGCCGCCCGACCGCTGTGCTTGCCGAGCACCAGGTCGGTCCGTTCGAGGCCCACGTCCTCCGGCCGCATGATCTCGTAGGTTCGCGGCTCCTTGAGCATGCCGTCCTGATGGATACCCGCTTCGTGGGCGAAGGCGTTCTTCCCCACGATGGCCTTGTTTCGAGGCACCTGGATGCCGGTGATGTTGGCGACGAGGCGGCTGGTCGGCACCAGCTTCTGGGTCGCGATCCGCGTGGAGCACTGGTAATAGTCGCCCCGGGTGCGGAGGGCCATCACGACCTCCTCCAGCGAGCAGTTGCCCGCCCGCTCACCCAGACCGTTGATCGTGCACTCGATCTGACCCGCTCCCGCCTCGACCGCTGCCAGGCTGTTGGCCACGGCGAGGCCCAGGTCGTCGTGGCAGTGCGTGCTGATCACCGCCTTGTCGATGGTGGGCACGCGGTCGACGAGGCTCTTGATCACGCGGTGCATGTGCGTCGGCGTCGCGTAGCCGACGGTGTCGGGGATGTTGACGGTCGTGGCACCGGCTGCGATCACCGCCTCCACCACCCGGCAGAGAAAGTCGATCTCCGTGCGCGCCGCGTCCTCCGGGGAAAACTCGACGTCTTCGCACAGGTTCCGCGCCCGGGTGACGCCGGCCACGGCCCGCGCGAGCACTTCCTCCTCCGTCATCCGCAGCTTGAACTCGCGGTGGATCGAACTCGTCGCCAGGAAGACGTGGATCCGCGGCTGCCGGGCGTGCCGCAGCGCCTCCCAGGCCCGGTCGATGTCAGCGTCGTTGCACCGCGCCAGCCCGCAGACGATCGATCCCTGCACCAGGCTGGCGATGTCGCGAACGCTCTCGAAGTCGCCCGGTGAGGCGATCGGAAAGCCGGCCTCGATCACGTCCACCCCGAGCTGCACCAGCGCCTGGGCGATCTCCAGTTTCTCGGCGAGGTTCATGCTCGCGCCCGGCGACTGCTCGCCGTCACGGAGCGTGGTGTCGAAGATCCGAATGGGGCGAGGTGTGGTCATGCGAGGAATCCGTCGAGCGGGGCGGCACTCAGAGGCTGCTCCGCCGCGAGCAGCCCCGACTGGCCCAGGGGCAAGGCCTTCATCGTACCGCGGATTTCGCCGCCGGCATCCCGCGAGGGCGCCGCACGTGGTCGACCGGGTTTTGTAGACTCACCCGGGCACTGACCGTTCGAGTCGCCCGCCCCGGAGCCGCCGCGATGACACTGCGTGAGTTTCAAGACCTGATCCGCGCGATGTACCACGAGAAGGATGCCACCCGTGGGGTCGAGGGCACCTTCATGTGGTTGACCGAGGAGATCGGCGAACTGGCGACCGCGCTCCGCAGCGGCACCCACGAGGAGCAGGCGCTCGAGTTCGCCGACGTGCTGGCCTGGCTGGTGACGATCGCCAACGTCGTCGGTGTCGACCTCGACGATGCCGTCCGCCGCAAGTACGGCACGGGCTGCCCGGGATGTGGCCAGTTCATCTGCACATGTCCCGATGCGGAGAAGCCATGAGGCAGGGGACGGCGGTTGGGTTTCAGCACGCGGTGATCGTGGCGGTGCTCGCCGCTGCCGGCGGCGTGGCTCGAGCGGAGCCGCCGCCGCCGCTCGACGTGGCGGTTGGCTTCGACGGCGGCTGGCGGGTTGGGTCGTGGACGCCGCTGGTGATCTCGTCGACGACCGCCGGCCTGCGAGATGGTGAGCCTGTGTCGGTCTGGGTCGAGGATCCCGACGGGCAGTTTGTCCGATCGCCACCGGCGGTGGCCGCGGCCACCGCCGCCGGCCGCGTCGAGGCACGGTTTTCCGTGCGGTTCGGGAGGCCCACAGGCCGGCTGCGGATCGGCCACGGGCCGACGGTTTTGGCCCCGGAACCTCCCCCGACCCATGGCGACCTCCGGCTCGCCGGATCGATTCCTTCAACGGAGCGGGTCATCGTCACGTATGGCCGCGTGCCGGCCGGAAGCCGCGCGGCCCGGCTCCTCGATCGCGAGCAGGGGACGACCACGCGGGTGATCGAGGCCGCCGCGGCCGGGGCCATCGCCTTCGCAGCCCGCGACTACGATGCCGCCGACGCGGTGATCGTCTGCGGCTCGGCCGTGGCCGACCTTCCCCCTTCCGCGGTGGCCGCCCTCGACGCGTGGGTTTCAAACGGCGGCCGACTCGTGTTCCTCGCGGGCGGCTCGGCCGCCACGATCGCCACCGGATCAACCGCCGCCACCCGCTGGCTCCCG
>CAJBSQ010000425.1 GCA_903958265.1 uncultured Planctomycetaceae bacterium | reverse complement strand
GTCGCCCAGCGGGCGGCCGAATCCGAGGCCGTGATCCATTGGCGGCCGCCGGCCGACCTGCCGCCGCTCCTCTTCGACCCGGCGGGCATCTCGCGGGCCGTGCTGAATGTCGTCACCATCGCGCTCGACGCCGTCGAGGGCCGGCCGCATGCGGCGGTGACGATCACGGCGGCCATCGACCGCGAGGCGGGCGTCGCGAGGATCACGGTGGCCGACAACGGAGCCGGCATCCCTCCCGAGACCCTCGCCGAGATTTTCACGCTGTTTGTGTCGACGAAGGGATCCGGGGGCACGGGTCTCGGCCTGACCGTCAGCCGCAAGATTCTCCGCGAGCACGGCGGCGACATTCATGTGTCGAGCCGGCTGGGCGAGGGGAGCACGTTCGTGCTGGAGTTTCCCCTGCGGTTGCCCGCCGCCGACGCCGGCACGGAGTCGGACGGCCCACTCACGCCGCCGCCCGGTAGCGAGCCATGACCCCACCTGCTCCGCCAGCCCCACCGCCAGCCTCACCGCCGGGCCCTCGGGCCGACCAGACGCCCCTGCCCGTCTCGGCGGTGGTGATCACCCGAGATGCCGCCCGGCATCTCGACGCCGTGCTGGCGGCGGCCGATTTCTGCGCCGAGCGGCTGGTGGTCGATTCGGGCTCCACCGACGAGACCCTCGCCATCGCCGAGGCTGCCGGCGCCCGCGTGGAGCACCAGCCCTTCCTCGGCTATGGCCCGCAGAAGTGCCGGGCGGTCGAACTTGCCCGCCACGACTGGATCCTCGCGCTCGACGCCGATGAGGTGCTCGACGCCGAGGCTCGCCGGGCGATCCTCGCCCTCGATTGGAGCGATCCCTCCGCCTGCTGGAGCCTGCGGCGGCGAACCTTCATCGGCGCTCGTGAGGTCCGCCACGGACCGTGGGCCGACGACCGGGTGCTGCGGCTCTTCAACCGCCGCACGGCCGGCTTCAAACCGCTGCCCGTGCACGAGGAGGTGACCTCCGCCCGCCCGCCCGCGCTCCTGGCGGGCTCGCTGCTCCACTTCAGCTACGCCTCGTGCGGCGACGTCATCACCCGGGCGGTGCGGTACGCACCGCTCAAGGCGGGGATCATGCGGGCGAAGGGGCAGCGGCCGGGCGGGTTCACGATGCCGCTGCGGGGGCTGGCCGCCTTCGTGAAGAGTTACGTGTTCCGCGCCGGCTGGCGGGACGGCGCTGCCGGATTCGTGGTGGCGCTGGCCCGCGTGATCGACTCCACGCTGCCGCGGGCGATGCTGCTCCTCGGCGAGCCAGCCCCCGGGGCCGAGCCGGCCGCTCAGGAGCCGACCGACCGCAGCGCCGCGAGCATCCGCTCGATGTCGGCCGGGAGCGGAGCGGAAAAGGTCAACCGCTCGCGGGAGACCGGGTGATCGATGGCGATGCTCGCCGCATGGAGTGCCTGCCGCTGGAGCAGCGGCGGCCCCGCGGGGAGCCTGAGGAATACCGGCTCGATCACGGTGCGGCCGCTGTACAGGCCGTCGCACAGCACCGGGCAGCCGATCGCCGCGAGGTGGACGCGAATCTGGTGCGTGCGGCCCGTCTTCGGGGTCACTTGGACCAGCGCGGCGCCGCGAAACCGCTCCAAAACCTCGTACCTCGTCACCGCCTCGCGGCTCGTGGCATGGTCGCGGCGGACCGCCATCTTCTCTCGCTGGTAGGGATGGATTCCGATCGGCAGGTTGATCTCATCGCGGTCGAACTGCGGCGCGGTCTGCGTGATCGCAAGGTAGGTCTTCTCCGTGGTCCGCTGCTCGAACTGCTTCGCCAGCGCGTGGTGCGCCTCATCCGTGCGGGCCACGAGGATCACGCCGCTGGTGTCGCGATCGAGCCGATGCACAATGCCCGGCCGCGTCGGGCCGCCGGCGATCGACAGCCCGCCGGCCTCCCCGGCCCGTTCGAGGTGCCACTTGAGGGCCCCGGCGAGCGTGCCCTTCCAGTTGCCCTTCGCCGGATGCACCACCATCCCGGCCGGCTTGTCGACCACGGCCATCCAGGCATCGAGGTGAATGAAGTCGAGCGGGATCTCCTCGGCAGCGGGCCCATCCCGCGGTGGCTGCGGCACCGTGAATCGCACCTGGCTGCCGGCTCGTAGTTTGAGCGACGACCGGGCGGCGAGGCCGTCGACCCGCACGGCTCCCCTGTCGATCGCCCGGGCGAGAAACGATCGGCTGCGGTCGGGGAACGCCTTGGTCAGAAATACGTCGAGCCGCTCGCCGACCGCGTCGGCCGAGACGACAAACGTCACCTCGTCACCCGCCTGGGGCGCGGGCGGCGTCAGCGGCAGGTCGTCGCCGTCGCCGTCGCCGTCATCATCACGGTCCGCTGGCGGCGGCTGGGGCGGCAGGAGGGGCGGCGGCTGGGACAACGGCTGGAGACGTTTCTGGGGTGGCGGGTGTGGCAGCGGGTTTGGCATCGACCGATTCGAACCAATCGTACCAGCCAGCCGCCGCCGGACGGGCCAGGGCCACGGCCCGCGATTCAGCCAGGGTCCGGAGGGGGCTCGCCGGATGCTCCGCCACGAGCACCTCGTAGCCCCGCTTCGCCGCCTCCAGTTCACCCAACGACTCGCGGGCCCGGGCGAGACCGAAGACCGCCCGCTCCGCCGCCATCTCGGCCGGCTTTTGCCCCAGCACCCCGGCGTAGAGTTCGGCCGCCGCCTGCAGCCGTTCCCGACCGCGAGTCTTGTCGACCAGCACGAGCCGGCCCCCCTCCGCCAGCGCGCTATCTGCCAGCAGGATCTGTGACCAGACCGCCGCCGATGATCCGGGGTAACGGGCGGCCACGTCTCCGAGCCGGACCGCGTCTCGCGACGCGACGGCGGTCAGGCAGGCATCCCAGGCCTGCGCCCTCTCGGCGTCCCGCTGCGAGGAGACGAGTGTCCAGGCAGCGAGGCCTGCGAACGCGACCCCGACGGCAACGGCGAGCATCGTGAGGTGCGGAC
>CAJBSQ010000424.1 GCA_903958265.1 uncultured Planctomycetaceae bacterium | reverse complement strand
CGGGGTCGGATGCATTAACTGCTGCGGCATCGCCTGGGCGACCACGGGCATCACCGACGGCGGCCCATCCAGGTAGGTCGACCGCTGGACGATCTCCGAGACCGGTGTGGCCGCGATCCTGTCGGGCGTGGCGGCGACGCCGATCCCCCGATCGACGGCCCGCGCCGTCGAAACCTCGGCGATCGGCGTGGGTGTAAAACCCTTCGAGCCCACCGATGCCAGAAACTCGCGGACTCGCTTCGAGCAGCTCCCGATCGTGCGGCCGTCGTTCTGGCCAAAGAGCACCCCAGCCAGTTCCCGCCGCTCGTTGAGGATCGGTCCTCCCGAGTCCCCTTGGCGGGCCGTCGCCTTGAGTTCGACGAACTCCTTGGCGTAGCCCGTACCCGGCGAGAGGTATTCGGTGCATTCGCCGCTCTCCTCGCGGTAGACGCCCCGGCCGAAACCGGCGATCGTGAGTCGCTCGCCGATCTGTGGCGGCAGCTCGGCAATCGGGATCGGCGTGGCCGAGGGCTTCCAGATCACCACGGCGGCGAGATCCCAGGCCTCATCCCAGCGGACGACCGTGCCCGCCGACTGAAAGCCGTCGGGGAACTGCACGAGAACAGCCGACCGACTGTCGCGGATCACGTGCCAGTTGGTGAGCACCAGCCCCTGCGACCCATTGAGGTCGACGAGCACGCCCGATCCCAACGACGCCCCCGACGACTCCGGCGCCACGATCCGGGCCACCGCCGGATGGGGCGTGTGGCCGGTGTACATGTAGTCGGCGAGATTCGTGGCCGACCAGTTGGCCGTCGGGTTGCCACCAAACGCCCAGCCCCAGAACGCATTCTGGCCGGCGGCCGGCCGCGGCCAGGCCACCACGAGGGTTGCTTGGATCAAGAAAGCCGCCAGCCGCCACGCGCGGACGGTCGAGCCACGGCGGGCCACACCCTCAGGGCGGGCCGTGCCGATGGTCGTGCCATCCGGGTTGGGGAGCGGGCTGCCAGTGCCGTGTCGCATGGTTGCCTCCCATCCCGGTGAGCCCGGGCGTCAGAGCCTCGCGCCCCTCACCGCCTGGCGGCGGATTTCCCGATCGAGAATCCGTTGGAGCAGTTCGCGGCGGAGTCGCTCGCGTTCTCGCACCTTGTCCTCGGACGAAGGCTTCGCTGCACGCGTCGTTCGCGCGAGCAGGCCGTTTTGATGAGTGATCATGTCCGACGCTCCTATCATCGCGCGGATCCCGGCCAGATCCGCACCAAGAAACATCGGCCGCAGCGATCCTGACTCGCTCGAAAATCGTGTGGCAGACGCACGATCGTCACAACCCGCATGGTCGGCCGGCGATCCGCCCACCGTAGGTGCAGGTGTTCCTACCTGCACCACACCACGCCGCCCGTAGCCGCAGGTTTTCCTACCTGCGCTGACCGCCGTCACGGCGCCCGTAGGTGCAGGTTTTCCTACCTGCACCACACCACGCCGCAGGAAACACCCGCGGCTACGACGTGGCGGACGTCACCGCGAACCCATCAGCCTCAAGCGCGCGGGCCAGCGTCGCCACGTGGTCGTGGCCAGCTGTCTCCACCGTCACCTCCACGCCCGTCGAGAAGACGTCGGCGCCCGAGAAGGCCCGGTCATGCACGATCTCGCGCACGCTCGCCCCGCCGGCGGCAATGGCGGCCGTGAGCCTCGCGATGCCACCCGGGCGGTCGCTGATCCG
>CAJBSQ010000423.1 GCA_903958265.1 uncultured Planctomycetaceae bacterium | reverse complement strand
GCAAACATGCGGCATTCCACGAGCACGGCCCCGGCCAAACTGCATGCGCTCTGGCCGCAGAGACAACGCAACCGTGTCAATCGTCGTTATCGGCATTGCCAGCGCGCGGCTTCACGTCGTCTCCATGCCCGCTGGGAATGCAGGCAAGCGAGGCAGGGTGCGGCTGGATCGCGGGCTCAGGGATGGCGATCGGTGGCGTTGGCCAGCGAAACGCGGGCGGCCCGCAGGGGCTGCGCAAGGTCGGAAAGAGGGGTGGCGGGAAGCCGAACGGTGACCGTCGTGCCTTCCCCGAGCCGGCTGGCGATCCCGATCGTGCCGCCGGACGACTCGACGATCGAGCGACAGATCGCCAGGCCGAGTCCGCCGCTGCGGCCCGAGCCGCCGTGGCTACGGGCCGGATCCGCTTTATAGAAGCGGTCGAAGACGTGGTTGAGATCGTTGGGGGCGATGCCCGTTCCGGTGTCGGACACCGTCAGGATCAGGCCGCTCGAGGCCGGCGCGTCTACAAGTTTTACCGCGACGCGTCCACCCGGACGTGTGAAGCGGATGGCGTTGTCAAGCAGGTTGCTGAGCAACCGCCGCAGGTCGACCGGATCGCCCGCCGCCAGGGCCGAGCCGGTGGCGTCGAGCGACAGGACGAGTCCGCGTTCCTCGGCGACTCCCGCGAACATGGCAACCGCCTGCCTGGAGATGGCGCCGAGATCGACGGGTCCGTGCGTGGTGGGCCTTGCCACGCTGCCCGCCTCCGCGAGGATCAGCAGGTCGTTGGCGACCTTCGAGAGGTGGCGGGCCGCCTCGAGCATGTCGGTGAGCAGTTCCTGCCGATCAGCGGGTGACTGATCCTGCGAGACCGCCACCTCCAGCGAACTCTGCAGCGCCGCCAGGGGGCCGCGAAGCTCGTGGGCCGCGTCGGTCACGAACTGCTCCTGCTGGTCGACGTGGCTCGCGACCGAGTCGAGCAGTCCGTTGATGGTCTTCGAGAGCAGGTCGAGTTCGTCGCTATTGCCGCGGATTGGCAGCCGGTCCCCCAGCCTCGTGGGCCTGAGCCGCTCGGCGGTGTGGAGGATGTCGGCCAGCGGTCGGGTGGCCCGCCCCGCCAGCCAGAAGGCCGCCAGCGGTGCCAGCATGGAGAGCGCGAGGCCGACCGTGAGCAGGATGCGGAGGAGCCTGGCGAGATTCTCCTCGAGCAGGGCCGTGAACATGCCGACGCGGACGTGGTAGGCGGGCCTCCCGGGCCGCTCGATCCGCAGCCGCACGTAGCGGTACGGCCCCACCTGCACGATGTTTTCCTCGCGGTCGAGGTACGCCGGCGGAAACGTTGCGACCGAAGCGGGGCAGTGATCGCTCTGCCAGATGGTGCGGCCCTGTTCGGTAAGGAGCTGCATGAACCAGCCGCGCTCCTCGTGGCTCTGGGCCTTGCGCCGCATCTCTGCCACCACCGCCGACTCGTCGGGGTCGAGCTCGCGGACGGCGAGGGCGATCTCCCGGGAGGCGGCCCGAAACTCGAGGTCGGCGTCGGCGTAGATCGCCCGTCGGGCCGCGAACCGCACGGCCAAGAGCGTCACCGCCGTGATCAGGAGCACGACGGCCGCGTTCCAGATCGTCAGTCGCGTGCGGAGCGTGGTGCCGCGAAGGCCGTTAATCACCCGTGAGAGCATAGCCACGACCCCGGATCGTACGGATCATCGATACCTCCCGGTGCTTATCGATCTTGCCGCGGAGCCGGTTGATGTGCACCTCGATCACGTTGGTGGGCCCGTCCCAGTCGAATCCCCAGACGTGCTCGCAGAGCATTTTACGGGTGACGACCTGACCGTGAAACCGCATCAGCAGTTCGAGAATATTGAACTCGGTGGGCGTGAGATCGATGCTGCGGTCGTCGAGGGTGGCCCGCCGGTTGGCGAGGCTGAGGTGCAGGCCGCTGACCGCGAGCGTCAGCGCCGGCTTGTCGGCCGTCCGCCGATGGACGGCCTCGATCCGCGCGAGGAGCTCGTCCATCTCGAAGGGTTTGACCATGTAGTCGTCGGCCCCGGCCTCGAACGCCCGGAGTTTCTCGGCGACGAGCCCCCGCGCGGTCAGCACGATCACCGGGGTGCGAACGCCCCGCGAGCGGGCCGACTTCAGCACGCTCAGGCCGTCGGTGCCCGGCAGCATGAGGTCGAGGATGATGAGGTCGCTGGCAATCAGCGAGGTGTCGCGCTCGGCGGCGGCGCCGTCGGCGATCCAGCGGCAATCGTGCCCGGCATCCGTCACGGCTGCCGACACGGCCTTGGCGATAATCGGATCGTCTTCGACGATGGCAACCTGCATGGCGGATCTCCAGGGGCCAACGCTGCCACGGACGAAGGCCTGTGGGCGCTCGCAGCCACCAGAATACCGCGCCCGGAGCCGCGAGTCGCTACTCCCACTCGATGGTGGCAGGGGGCTTCGACGAGACGTCGTACACCACCCGGTTCACGCCGCGAACCTCGTTGATGACCCGCGTGGAAATCCGGGCCAGCACCTCGTAGGGCAGGTGGCTCCAGTCGGCCGTCATGAAGTCCTCGGTCTCCACGGCCCGCACCGCGAGGGTGTCTTCGTACGTCCGCGCGTCTCCCATCACGCCCACGCTCTGCACCGGCAGGAGCACGGCGAAGGCCTGCGAGACCTTCCGCATCAGCCCCGCTCGTTCGAGTTCCTCCAGCACGATGGCGTCAGCCTCGCGGAGCGTGTCGAGCCGGGGCTTCGTCACCTCGCCGAGGCAGCGAACGGCAAGCCCGGGCCCCGGGAAGGGATGCCGCCAGACGATCCGCTCCGGAAGGCCCAGCTGGAGTCCGAGGTGCCGGACCTCGTCCTTGAACAGGTCGCGGAGCGGCTCGACGAGGTCGAACTGCAGGTCTTCCGGCAGGCCGCCGACGTTGTGGTGCAGTTTGATCGTGGCGGCGGGGCCGTCTGCAGCAGCGCCGCTCTCGATCACGTCGGGGTAGAGCGTGCCCTGGGCGAGAAAGGTCGCGTCTTCGATCTTGGCGGCCTCGGCCGCAAAGCAGTCGACGAACGCCTTGCCGATCCGCCGCCGCTTCTCCTGGGGGTCGGTCACGCCGGCGAGCACGCCGAGAAACATCTCCTCGGCCGCCACGACGTGGAGGTCGGTCTTGAAATGACTGGTGAACTCATCGATCACGGCGGCCGCCTCCGCCTTCCGGAGCAAACCGTTGTCGACCAGAATGCAGGAGAGCTGGTCGCCGATGGCCCGGCTGAGGAGCGCCGCGACCACGGCGGAGTCGACACCGCCAGACAGCCCGCAGATCACCCGGTTGCCGCCGACCCGCCGCCGGATCTCTTCGATCTTTGCCGCGGCGAAGTCGTCGAGCCGCCAGTTCCCGGAGCAGCCACAGGCCTCGATGAGGAAGTTTCTGAGGATCGTGCCGCCCGCTGGGGTGTGCGTGACCTCAGGGTGGAACTGCAGGCCGTAGACGGGCAGCGAGCGATGGCGGACGGCGGCGAACGGGCAGGTGGCCGTTCGGGCGAGTGGCACGAAGTCCTCTGCGATGCCGTCGACCTGGTCGCCGTGGCTCATCCAGACATCCGTCCGCGCGGGCACCCCGGCGAAGAGCGTCGTCTCGTCGATCACCTCACAGGCCGCCCTCCCGTATTCACGGGTGGAGGCCTGCCCCACGCGGCCGCCTAGGGCGTCGCATGCCAGTTGCATGCCGTAGCAGATGCCGAGCACGGGAATCCCCAGCCGAAACAGCGCGGGGTCGCACCGCGGGGCTCCCGCCTCGTAGACGCTCGACGGGCCTCCCGAGAGGATGATGCCCCGGGGGGCCAGATCCCGGATCCGCTCCGCGGTGATGTCGTGGCGGACGATCTCGCAGTACACGTGCTGCTCCCGAACCCGGCGGGCGATCAGCTGCGCGTACTGCGACCCGAAGTCGAGGACGAGCACCTTCTCGGCCTGCTGCCGGGTCTGGGTCGAAGGGCTTGGAGACGGCGTGGCGACACTGGGTGCCGGTGAAGCGGGAGATGTCATGGCGGGAATGGCGACCGGGAAAAACCGTGGAGTATAGGCCCGGCCGGGCAGGTCCGGCGAACCGACCCCGTCGCAGCCCCGGCCGGCGTGTCAGCCAGAGGCATCCTTGCTATAGTGCCGCGGCATGCGGATTCTCCTCACCAATGACGACGGCATTTTCGCCCCGGGCTTGGCTGCCCTGGAGCGGGCGTTGAAGAGCCTGGGTGACGTGAGCGTGGTGGCACCCTCGACGGAGCAGAGCGGCGTCGGTCATGCGATCACCTTCCTCACCCCACTCACGGCCAAGGAGGTGTTCGACGGAGATCGCCGCCGGGGCTGGGCCGTCGATGGCAGTCCGGCCGACGCGGTCAAACTGGGGATCACGGAGTTCTGTCCCACGCGGCCCGACCTCGTGGTGAGCGGCATCAACGCCGGGCTCAACGCCGGGATCAACGTGCTCTATTCGGGAACGGTAGCCGCGGCGATCGAGGGAGCCTTCTTCGGGATCACGAGCCTTGCCGTGTCGCTGGAGTGGGACGAGCACGCCAACTTCGACCGGGCGGCGGAGATCGGCCTCGACGTGATCCGCGGCCTGCTCGCCCGCAGGCCGGCGGCCGGCAGCCTGTTCAACATCAACATCCCCACCCGCTCCCTCACCGGCCCCGTCGACCTGCGGGTCGTGCCGATGAGCGTGGCCCGCTACGGCGAGGCATTTGAGCGTCGGGTCGATCCCCGCGGCCGCGCCTACTACTGGGCGACCAATGAGCCCCCTCCTCCGCCGTCACCGCACGAGTCAGATGTGACGGCCCTCGCGGCCGGCAAGGTCACGCTCACGCCGCTCGATTACGACCTCACCCATCGCGGCGGTCTCGACGATCTTGCAGCCGGGCCGTGGAAGATCGGCTGACAAGGCCGCTGCCGTGGCGTTGCTGTCCCGCGGCGGCTCGGGGTTGCCCATGCCCCGTCGCCGGACGTTCGCTACGGGCATCCTGCCCTGCGCTCCCTGCGTGCCGGCTGCGCTTCGCCATCCTGGCTCCGCTTGCCGCCAAGCCCGGCGACGGGGCATG
>CAJBSQ010000422.1 GCA_903958265.1 uncultured Planctomycetaceae bacterium | reverse complement strand
TGCTCACCCGCTTGAGGATCTTCACGTTGGCCGCCTTGGCCATCGCATCGGTGGCCTCGATGAGGCCCACAAGTCCCTTGGTTTCCAGAAGTCCGATCGCCGTATTCATCTGATGTCCTTGAAAAGGGTTGGAGAAAGATTCTGTCTCGATTCCGTCCGTCGATCAGCCGCCGGTGGGCAGCACAATCTGCAGGTCTTCGTGCGGACGCGCGATCACCTGCACGCTGACCACCTCGCCGATCCGACCGCCGGCGGCCGCACCCGCGTCGGTCGCCGCCTTGACGGCGGCCACATCGCCCGTGACGAACGCCGTCACGAGTCCGCTGCCGATCTTGTCCCAGCCCATGAACGTCACGTTCGCTGCCTTCATCATCGCGTCGACCGCCTCGACGAGCGTGACGAATCCCTTCACCTCGATCATGCCGAGGGCATCCGTATTTTTCGCCATCTGTTGCACCGTTCCTGTGTCGAACAACCAACCAGCCTTGGCGGGGCTGCCCCCGCCGACCGCACCGGCACGCGCCGGCTGAACGGTCTTGTCTCGTTTCGGCGTTGCCCGCCGCGCTCGCGTGGCCTTCGCGCGGGAAGGCCGTTTCTTGGTCATGTCTGCCTCAGGAGTTCAACGCTCTCGGCGTTGTCGAGGTCTGCGGCATTGCCCTCGTCGGTGTCGATGTGCACCTCGAGTTTGCTCGTGGCATCGGCCCGCACGAGCAGGTCGCGGAACACCGTGCCACACGATCCCCTGATCGCGAGGCTCATCCGGTCGCCATTCCTGACGCCGAAGTGCTCGGCGTCGGCGAAGCTCATGTGGACGTGTCGCTCCGCCCGGATCACGCCCTCGGCGAGTTCGATCGCCCCAGCAGGGCCCACGAGCACGCACCCGGGGGTGCCGGCGATCCGGCCGCTGGCCCGCACCGGAAGGTCGATTCCAAGCGAGATGCCGTCGGTGAAGGCGAGTTCCACCTGCGAGGCCTTGCGAGTGGGGCCGAGGACGCGGACGGTCGGCAGCATCTTCCGCTTGGGTCCGACGAGCATCACCGTCTCCTCGGCGGCGTAGAATCCGTCCTGAAAGAGGTTTTTCATCGGCGTGAGCGTGCGGCCGGGGCCGAAGAGCTTCTCGACGTGCTCATCGGTGAGGTGGCAGTGTCGGGCCGAAATGCTGACGACGAGTTTCGGCTCCGCCCCGCCGGGCTGGCGGGCGGCCTGCGACGGCACAGGCACCCTCGAGGCGAGCACGATCTCGCGGACGATCCGCTCCACGGAGGATCGGTCGAGTCCTGCAGGCACGCCGGGGAGAGTGGTGATCATGATCGTTGATACCGCGGTCAGGCGGGGTGCCGTTGGGAGGAGGCTGCCGAAGACTCGCGCTCGATGTCGGGAACCTGGGCCACGATGAGTTGGGATCCAGCGGCGGCGATCTTCTGTCGCCAGTCGTCCGGGAGCCCGTTGTCGGAGACGACCAGGTCGATGGCGTCGAGAGGGGAGACAAGCGTCAGGCTCTTCTGGCCAAACTTGGAACTGTCGGCAACGACGACAACCCGCCCAGCAGCTCGGAGCATGGCCTGCTCCGTTTCAGCGAGCAGAAGGTGGGCGTTGAAGAGTCCCTCGTCGGCGATGCCGGCGGCCGAGAGAATCGTCGTGGTCACGTGAAGCCTGCCGAGCAGTTCGTTGGCGTAGGGGCCGAGGCAGACGCCCGTTCGCGGCGAGACGTAGCCGCCGAGGAGCACGAGGTCGGTGCGTGACTCCGAGGCGAAAAGGTTGGCGACGGGCAGGCTGTTGGTCACGACCTGCAGCGAGCGGCCGACCAGAAGCCTGGCCACCTCATAGGTCGTCGTGCCACCGTCGAGCAGCACCGTCTCCCCGTCAGTGATGACCTCGGCGGCTTTGACGGCAATCGCTCGCTTGGCGGCCCAGTGGGAGGGTTGCCGCTCGTCAAACTCCGCAAGCCGGGGCATGCCGCCGGCGTACAGCACCCCGCCATGCGTCCGCTTGGCCGCGCCCTGCTCCTCGAGGGCGTCGAGGTCGCGACGGATGGTCGACTCGGAAACGCCCAGTTCCCGCACGAGTTCTTCCAACGCGGCGAAGCCTCGAACCCGGATCAGGTCGAGAAGCCGGCCCCGACGCTCGTGATTTTGAATGGGAACGTGCTTCATAGCGTCATCAGTATGATCGAACATGGATCGTTTTCAATGGCAAAGCGACTGATATCAGTACTCGTATGCCATTCCATGACCGCTATCTGCCGCAAACAGGCTGATATCTCTCTTTCCTCGGATGGGCGTGCCGGTTGCGGCAACTCGCCGGCCTGCCATCGACTCTAGGTCGGTCTGCTTCCCGCGGAGGCGGGCAGGCACGGGATCGTGGCGTTGGAGCGTGGCCTCGCCTCCGTCCAACCGGCACAAACACTGCCACCGGCAGCACGAACCTGCGGTGAAACCCTGCAGCGCGGAGCGGCCGCCCCCGCATCTCCTCCGCGAACGCGGCCCGGGTCGGCGGCTATCATACGGATGACTGGCATCAGCACCGGAGGGCGTCACCAGATGAGACAGGATGTGCGGCTGACTTCATGCGTCGTAACCGTGGCCGTTATCGCCATCGTGGCGTTTGCCTTCCCCATGGGGCTCACGGGCCCTTCGGCAGCCGTTCCGGAGGCGGTCCCACAGGACGACGCTGCCTCCGCTCTCGAGGCCGGTGAGCGTCTGCCGCCGCGGCCCGAGCGGACGGCCGAAGAGCGGACGCGACTCGCCGCCGAACTCCGCGAGGTCTATTCGGGGCCGGCCGATCGTTGGCCCACGCCGCACGTCGATCCCGACGTGGCGTGGAAGGAGATCGGGGCGCTGCCGCTCGTCGAGCACCCGTCAACCAATCCACACTCCGCGGCGAAGGAACTGCTGGGGA
>CAJBSQ010000421.1 GCA_903958265.1 uncultured Planctomycetaceae bacterium | reverse complement strand
GCGGTGATGACTCCGCCGCCGCTCATTCCTCCGCCGCCGCTTCGAACTGGCGGGCGCGGCTCGCTCCCCAAGGCTATGAGACACGGCTCGGCGAGGCGGTGGTGCGGGCGATCGATGGTGAGCCATCGGGCACGCTCGCGGGGATCGTGGTGCTGTCCGACGGGGGGAACAATGCGGGAATCGATCCCCGGGCGGCCGGCGCGGCGGCGGCGAAGGCGGGCGTGGTGGTGCACGCGCTCGGCGTGGGCGCGGAGCGGCTGCCGGCCAACGTGCGGGTGGCCGATCTCGTGGCGCCAGTCCGCGTGTTTCCTGGCGACCGCTTTGCGGTCTCGGCGTTTCTGCAGCCAGATGGGTGCGCTGGTGAGCGGGTGCGGGTCGATCTCCTCGAGCAGCCGGTCGATGCCGCCGCCGGTGCCGTGGGCCGCGTGCTCGACACCATCGAGGTGATGCTTGCGGCCGACGGTGAACTCGTGCCCGTGCGGTTCGATGTGCCCGGGCTGCCGACGGCCGGGCGGCGGACGCTCGTGGTGCGGGTGACGCCGCCTGCCGCGGATCGCACCGCCACCGATGACACCCAGTCCACCGAGGTTGACGTCGTCGATCGCGTGACCACCGTGCTGCTGATGGCCGGCGGCCCGAGCCGCGAATACCAGTTCATGCGAAACGTGCTCGAACGCGACAAGAGCTTCGCCGTCGATGTGCTTCTCGGCACGGCGGCGCCCGGGATCTCGCAGGACGCCCGCCGGATACTCGACGCCTTTCCGCCCTCAGACGAGGCCCTTGGCACCTACGACGCCATCGTGGCATTCGACTACGACTGGCGGCGTCTGGAGCCGGCGGCGCAGGCGCGGCTGGAACGCTGGGTGTCGGCCGAGTCGGGAGGGCTGATGCTGCTCGCGGGCCCCGTGTTCATGGATGCGTGGCTGGGCGATCCGCGGACGGCCGTGATCCGTGGGCTCGTGCCCGTCGAACTGCGGCGGGCGGGGCAGGGAACCGGCGGCGGGGCAGGGGGGCCCGAGCCGCGGCCGCTCGCCTTCACCCGTGACGGCTTGGAGGCCGAGTTTCTCTGGCTCGGTGCCAGTCGGGCCGCCAGCGAGGCGGTGTGGCGGGAGTTTCCCGGGGTCTATGCCTGCTTTCCGGCTGCGGGTGCCAAACCCGGGGCGACGGTCTACGCCCGCACGTCCACCGGTGGGCGGGAGAGCATCTACCTCGCCGGGCAGTTCTATGGTTCCGGGATCGTGCTCTCGGCGGGCAGCGGCGAACTCTGGCGGCTGCGGTCGGTCGAAGAGGCTGCCTACGAGCGGCTGGTGGCGCAGGTGGTGCGACACGTGTCGCAGGGGCGGCTGCTGCGGGGCGCCCGTCGTGGCCGGCTGATCGTCGACCAGGATCGCGTGCCCGTGGGCGGGAGCGTGAAGGTGCGCGTGGTGACGGGCGACTCCGATGTGGCCGCGCGGCCGCCCACCTGCGAGGCCGTCGCCCCTGATGGCACGAGGATGCCCGTGTCGCTCGTGGCGGAACCTGCCCGCCCCGGCACGCTGTTCGGCTCGTTCGTCGCCGTCCGCGAGGGAGGCTGGCAGGTCGAGGTCGAATCGCTCGCCGCCGGCGACGAGCCGCTCTCCCGCCGCATTCAGGTGCAGCTGCCCGACCGCGAACGTGCCAACCCCCGGCTCGATCGCGGCCTGCTCACGCAGCTCGCCCTCGCCACCGGAGGCACCGCCTGGTTCTCCGTGGACGGTGCCGCGACGGCCGAGGCGGTGACCACGCTGGCGGCAGCGCTTCCCGATCGGTCGCGACGGGAGTATGAGACCGGCGCAGCCGACACCGGATTCAAGCAGCGGCTCAACGCGGCGCTCCTGGCAGTGGGCTGCGGCTGCCTGTGCATCGAGTGGATTCTCCGTCGGCTCGCGAGGCTTGCCTGAGTGATGACCGAGACGCTCCAGACCGCCGCGCATGAGAGAAGCATGGCCCACGCTTCGGCGGTGGCCGCCGCCGCGACGATCACGCGGCGGTTGGCAGCGCTTCGCCGGGAGGCCCGGGCGTGGATCTGGATCGAGTCGCTTGCGGCGGCGGCGCTGGTCGCGGTGGCGGGCGGTGGTTAATTCGTTCCGGTACAGCTTCCTGGTTCT
>CAJBSQ010000420.1 GCA_903958265.1 uncultured Planctomycetaceae bacterium | reverse complement strand
CGGTCGGACTGACCTTGGGAGAGCTGCCGGGGAGCCGCTAGGCTCTTCCCATGCGCTTTCCTCCGCTTCCACCGCCAAATGCCACCCCGGCGCCGCCGCCTCAGGCCTTCGAACGCGTCGTCGGCTTCGATCCCGGGCTGAACGTCACCGGCTACGGGGTCGTCGAATGCCACGGCGGCACGGTGCGGTTGATCGAGGCCGGCACCGTGAAATCCAAGGGCGACACGCTCGAGGATCGGCTGTTCACGATCCACTCCGGCATCCGCGAAGTGATCGAGGCCTTCAGGCCGACGGCGATGGCGATCGAGCAGGTCTTCTCCCATGCCAAGTTTCCCAAGACGGCGATCCTCCTCGGCCATGCCCGCGGCGTGATCTGCCTCGCCGGCGTGCAGGCCGGGCTCGCCGTTCACCACTACCTGCCCAACCGCGTGAAGAGCACGCTCACCGGATCTGGCCACGCCGGTAAGGAGCAGATTCAAGTCGCCGTGCAGCGGGAACTCGGCCTGGCCACGAAGCCCGAGCCGGCCGACGCCGCCGACGCCCTCGCCGTGGCCCTCACCGATTACCACCTCCGCCTGCGGCCGCTCTTTTTCGGCACCGGCATCGCACGCATCAGGAGCAGCCGCGCCTGACGGCTGAACCCATCGCATGATCACGAAAATCTCCGGCACGCTCGACCGCATCGATCACACGGGCAACTGCATCGAACTGGCCGTGGGCCCGATGGTGCACGAGGTGCTCGTCACCGAACTGGTCCGCCGCAGCCTGCAGACGAAACTCGGCCAGGCCGTCACGCTCCACACGATGGAGTTTCTCGAGGGCACGCCCGGCCGCGGCAACCTCGTGCCCCGAATCGTGGGCTTTCTGACGGAGGTCGAGCGGGAGTTTTTCGATCTCATTTGCGAGGTCGACGGCGTCGGGGTGCGGAAGGCCCTCCGCGCCATCATCCGCCCGGTGGGCGAGATTGCCACTGCGATCGACGAGCAGGATGCCAAGGCGCTCTCGACGCTGCCGGGCATCGGCGCGGCGACCGCCGAACGGATGATCGCCAAGCTCCGCCGCCGGATGCCGAAGTTTGCGTTGTTGATCGCCCGCGAGGCCCCCGGCGAGGCGGCCGCCGGCAGCAACGACGTGTTCAGCGAGACCTTCGAGGTGCTCCGCTCCCTCGGCCACTCCGATTCCGACGCCCGCCGCCTCGTCGACGTGCTCCGGGCCGAAAAGAAGAAGCCCAAGGACGTCCAGGAAGCCCTCGAGTCGATCTACCGTCAGATCCACAAGCCGCGGTGAGGGCAGCGGGGCGGCTGGCTCGTGGGCTCATCGGCTGTTGGGGTGGCCGGCTCGCGAATCGGCCGGCTGCGGGACGGCATGAGGTTCCTCGCGGGAGTATTTCGCATGACGCGAGACGAGGGTTTGAACTCCGGTGAGCGAAATCCTCAACGCTCGTCACGCTCACGCCGATCCCTCCGCCTCCTCCGGTGGGGTCCGGTGATCCGGTGAGGTCTGGCGAGGGGCTGCCCGTGCCCCGTCGCCGGCGTTGCTGACAAGCGCAGGCAGGATGCCGGAGCGCCGTCAGCATCGAGTGAGCGGAGCCCATGG
>CAJBSQ010000419.1 GCA_903958265.1 uncultured Planctomycetaceae bacterium | reverse complement strand
GTCAGCCCAATAAACTCCGGCACGATCGGGCACGACCTCGACCAGGTCTTGATCGGATCGCGCTTGCCACTGGCCAGCTGCGACTCAACCTTCTCGTATACGCGGGGGTCGACGTACGGCCCCTTTTTTGCACTGCGTCCCATGGATTACCTCAGTTTCAACTGGCCGTAACGGCGACTCTTCCGCCGACGGATGATGGCGGCGCCCGACGGCTTCCGTGGCTTTCGTGTGCCACCGCCCTTGGCACTCTTGCCGGTAGGACTGACGGGATGGCGACCTCCCTTGGTGCGGCCTTCGCCACCACCGTGCGGATGATCGATCGGGTTCATCGCGGTGCCGCGGACGTGTGGGCGGATGCCCATCCAGCGCGAGCGGCCCGCCTTCCCAAGGCGGACGTTCATGTGCTCCGAGTTGCCGATCGCTCCGATCGTCGCCCGGCAGGCGGCCGGCACGCGGCGAATCTCGCCCGAGGGAAGCGTGATCTGGGCCCACTGGGCCTCGCGAGCCACGAGCACCGCCGACGATCCGGCCGAGCGGCAGAGCCTGCCGCCACGGCCCGCCTGGAGCTCGATGTTGTGAATCTGCATGCCCAGCGGGATGGCCGACATCGGCAGGCAGTTGCCGACCTCGGGCGGCGACGACGCACCGCTCAGCAACTTGACCCCGACGACCAGCCCCTCCGGAGCCAGGATGAACCGCTTCTCGCCATCGGCGTAGTGCAACAGCGCCACGCGGCAGGTGCGATTCGGATCGTACTGGATCGAATGCACCACAGCCGGCACGCCGTCTTTGTTCCGCCGGAAGTCGATCAGCCGATAGTGCTGCATGTGGCCGCCGCCACGATGGCGGGCCGTGATCTTGCCCTGATTGTTGCGGCCACCCTTCTTCTGCTTGCGAACCCGAAGAGCCTTGGGCGCGTCAGCCCCCGGCGTCAGCTCGGCGAAGTCGGAAACGCTGGCGCCGCGGCGGCCGGGACTCGTCGGGTTGTAGGTGCGGATGCCCATGGGATCGTGTCGTGCTCGTGAAATGCGGGTGGAGTGCGGTGCGGGCGATCAGAACAGGTTGATCTTGAACTCAGGCTTGAGCGTGACAACAGCCTTTTTCCAGGCCTTTGTGCTGGTCCGTCGAACGCGGCTTCGCCGCATCTTGCCGTGGCGATTCTGCACGGCCACTTTCTCGACCTTCACATTGAACATCTCTTCAACGGCCCGCCGGATGTCGGCCTTGTTGGCCTCCCGGACGACCTCGAAGGAAAACGCGTTGTGGCGATTCGCGCGGTGCATGCCCTTCTCGGTGACGAGCGGCCGCAGGATCACCTGGTGGGGCTCGAGCCGCGGGGAAAACGCCGGCGGGGGAGGGAGGGGCACTGACATGGCCTACTTCGTCTCCTTCTTCTTGGCAGCACGGGCGACCGGCTTCTTCGCGGCCTTCTTTTTCACACCGTCGGCCGGAGCCTTGGCCGCGACGGCCAGCGCCCGAAAGGCGTCGATCGCCGCAGTGGTCATCAGGATCGACCGGGGCCGGAGAATCGTCCAGGCATTGAGTTCCGCCACCGGCGACACCGAAACACCGTCGATGTTGCGGGCACTCTTCCAGAAGTTCGCATCGTGCTTCTCGGGGGCAAACAACACCGTCTTTTCGCCCAGTCCGAGTTTCTTGAGCATGCCCGCCACGGTCGACGTCTTGGGAGCGGCCAACGAAAGCGAGTCGATCAACTTCACTTCGTCGTCGACGATCCGCGAGGCGAGCGCCATCCGGGCCGCCTGCTGCAAGGCCTTGCGAGGCATTCGCCAACCGAAATCGCGGGGATGCTTGGCAAAGATGTGACCGCCGCCACGACGCGTGCCGCTGCG
>CAJBSQ010000418.1 GCA_903958265.1 uncultured Planctomycetaceae bacterium | reverse complement strand
GAAACTCCCCCGGCACGCGGCTCTTCTACAACGACTACGTGATGTTCCAGGGAGACGGTCCGGGGAGCCCGAGCGACACGCTCCTGGGCATCCTCCGAGACCTGAAAGCCTCCGGGGCGCCCCTCGGCGGCATCGGCGAGCAGGCCCACTTCGGCGGCAACCCGCCCGGCCCCGTGGAAGTCCTGGCGAAGCTCGACCGGTTCGGCGAACTCGGCGTGCCGATCCAGATCACCGAGTTCGACATCGACACCGCCGACACCGACCTCCAGCTCGCCTGGACCCGTGACTTCCTCCTCACGGTGTTCAGCCACCCGGTAGTGACGGGGGTGATCTCCTGGGGCTTCTGGGAGGGCTCGCACTGGAAACCGCGGGCGGCGTTCTGGGACCGCGACTGGAACCTGCGGCCCCACGGGCGGGCTTTTTGCGAGTTCTTCGAGCGGGAGTGGACGACCGACGAGACGGTGACGACCGATGCCGGCGGCCGGTGCACCGTGCGGGCGTTCAAGGGCCGGCTGACCATCGATGCCGAGACGGCAGGCCGCAGCGGCAGCACGACCATCACCTCGCTCTCCGACCGCACCGCCACGATCACGCTGCCCTGACGCGGCGTGTACGACGCGCGGCGTCGTCAGCCGCCCAGCACGCTCTCGATCACTTCTTCCGCCACATAGATGGGCAGGTTCGGCTCGCAGGTTACGGCCACCGCGATCGCGTCGGACGGGCGGGCGTCAATCTCGACCACCTCGCCGTCCTTGAGCACGCGAATCACGGCGTAGTAGGTGTGCTCCTTGAGTTCGGAGATCACCACGTCCTGAAACTCCCCACCCAGCAGGTCCACCGCCGCCACGAGGAGATCGTGCGTGAGAGGCCGCGGCGACTGGTGATGCTTCACGCGGCGGTCGATGCTCGTCGCCTCGAAAAGGCCGATGAGGATCGGGAACGTCCGGTCACCCTCGACCTCCTTCAGATACACCACCTGCTGGTCGTTGATCTCGCTGATGATGATCCGCGAGAGTTCCATCTGAACGGTCATGGCCCGGGCTCCGGACGGGGGACGACGGCGCAACCGCCCGGGTGCGCCATCCTGCAGGTCGAAAGTGTACCCGAACGCCGGCCGCGATTCACCCGTACCCGGGCGTCTCAGGCCTTTCCCTGGCGGCTGCGGAGGTCGACCAAGGCGGCGACACCCTTGGCGAGCTTCGCCTCGAGTTCCACGAGCTGGGCCCGTTCCTTCGCCACCACCGCCTCCGGTGCCCGGGCGGCGAACTTCTCGTCGGCCAGCTTCGCCTGCTTCGCCCGGAGAAAGCCCTCCGTCTTCTCGTTCTCCTTGAGGATGCGGACGATCTCGGCATCCACGTCGACAAGGTCGGCGAGGTCCACGAACAGCTCGCACCCTGCGGCCGACGCCGTCGATGCGGAGGGAGGCGCCGACGCCTCGGGGCCGAGCCCGCCGATGTCGGCGGCCCCCATCGACTCGATCGAGCGCCGCATCGGTTCGAGCAGCGCTGCGATCGCGGCCGGCGCCCGGATCACGACCGAGACCCGTGTCTTTGGGGGGATGTTCTGCCGCGCGCGAATCTCCCGGATCGCGGCCACGACGGCCAGGAACGTGCCGAACTGGGTCTCCGTGCGGGGGTCGATCCAGGCGTCCGGCGGCGTTGGCCAGCGGGCGATCATGATCGACTCCGGCAGCGGGCCGGAGGCATCCCACGGCATGCGGCGGGAGCCCGCTGCCTCGCGGAGGTGCTGCCAGATCTCCTCCGTCACGAACGGCATCATCGGATGCAGAAGCCTCAGGATCGTGTCGAGGCCGCAGAGCAGCATCGTGCGGGCCCGCTCTCGATGATCGGGGTCGGCCAGCCGGGCCTTGCAGAGTTCCAGGTACGCGCTGCAGAACTCATCCCAGGCGAAGGCGTAGAGGATCCGCGAGGCCTCGGCGAAGCGATAGTCGTCGACCGCCTTGGTGGCGTCGCGGGTGACGCTGGCCAGCCGGCTGAGCAGCCAGCGGTCTTCGAGCGGGAGTGCCGCCACCTCAGCGACCGTGCCCGCCCCGTCGAGCGGT
>CAJBSQ010000417.1 GCA_903958265.1 uncultured Planctomycetaceae bacterium | reverse complement strand
TGGCACGGAAGTAGGCCCTAGTTTCACACCCGCGAGGATAAAAGGAGCGTAACGATGGCAGAGTACGAAACGTATGACCGGGAGCAGGTCTATAAGGAGCAGTACCGACGGTTCATGAACATGGAGGTTCCGCCGTGCACACGTTGCGGATCGGGGGCCACAGCGTCGGTGCAGGTGGGCGTGATCGGGATCACGATCCGGCTCGCTGCCACGTGCTCAAAGTTCAAACTGATTCCGAACGGGCCGAAGCCTGGCGAATGGTTTTGTCAGTCGTGCGGCAAGTTCTTCGATGTTCCCTACAAATCCAACGAAGGAGCTACGACATGAGCGAAGAACAACTCCGACTACCCCTTTTGATCGATACCGGTGCGCTCGCCTTAGGCGAGTACGCCGTCTTGAATATCGATTACAAACTCGTGCAGGTATTCGATACGGAAGAGGAGGCCGAGGCCTTCGTTGCCAAGGCAAATGGGTGGGACATCGAGAAAGTGCGGCACGCGACCCGGGAACGCGGCAGGATGCTCGTCGAGTATCGAGAGAACCTCATCCGCCACTCGCGGGAGCGTCGCAAGCAGTGAATCGCGGCACGGCCCTGCCGTCCACCATCACGGTCTCGGCAAACATCGCAGCCGGGCGGACCCAGAGGCCGTGGTCGCCATATTCCTGCCGGTAGACGACGAGGATGTCCACCGCCGCCAGCGGCAGATTCCGCATGCCGACCTGAATCGGTGTGAAGATCAGATTCGCCACGAGGTTGATGGCGAAGGGCAGGGTGCCGAGGAACGGCAGCTGGCCCCGCGCAGCCGCCCATGCCGCACTGCGGGCGTCCACAGGTGCCTCCGGCTCCGGAATTCCCGCCGCTGTTGGAAACATGCCCGCTGACGACGCTCAAAAGCTTCGTGAGCTTCTGTGCTCTGGTAGTGAACTTCTAGCCTCGTGGCATCGCTTGCCCTCCCTTGGTTTCCGCCACCAGAGATTCTCTCTCTCAAAGTGGCGACGTTTAAGGGGGGGCAGGTCAAGTACAATCCGATGAGCGGAAGGATATGTGCCTGGACCCAGAGTGACCTGAAGTCGGAGTGATCATGTACAAGGCCTCCTTCAAGGAGCCCGACTCGAACCTGCCGCCGCGGTGCCCGCGGTGCGGCGCGGATGGCCTGCCCGTCGGCCCCGATACGCTACGGGCCCACCTGGCTTCAGACGCGCTCGAGTCGCTCGGCGAGCCGGCCTATTGGTGCGCGACGGACTCCTGCCCCGTCGCCTACTTCGACCTCTTCGAGCGGAGCGTGGATGCAGACGCTGCCCACGGTCTCTACTGGCCGAAGGATCCGGCCGGACCGCTTTGCTGTTGCCATGGCCTCACGGTAGATGACGTCGATGCCGACCTTGCGGAGCCCGTGCCCTCGCGGGTGCGGGCCGTGGTGCAAAAGGCAGGCCAGCCCGATGCCGCCTGCACGACGAAGAGCCCCGACGGCCGCCCATGCGTGGCCCGCGTGCTGCGGTATTACACGCAGCAGAAACAGAAAGGCTGACTACGGTCACTGGCCCTGACTGAGGTGGTCGTGCAGGACCGGCGAGCCGATCAAGCTGAAAGCCTCCTTTGGTTGCAACACTGACAGAATCTCTCTGGAAGTGGTGCCGTTCAAGGAGCGCAGGTCAGAACCGCCGATACTCTTAGCAGGACCGCTTAAACCACACACCCTGTGTAGCCAGTGAGAACCAAGCGACAATCGGATGCAAGGCATGAACCACTTGACAAAAGAAGAAGCAATCAAAGGGGCGTTTTTCGGTGCCCTTGTCGGCGACGCCCTCTGTCTTGGCAGTCATTATGAATATGATGCCGCAAAGATTTTGAAGGCCTATGGCAATAAGCCGATAGACAGGTTTATGTCACCTGGTGAAATGATGGGTGGCCACACTCATGGAATCGGATGGGGTGAGCGGAATTACCATCCGGGCAAAACGGCCGGGGGAACCACCGACTACGGTGATTACAACATCCTCGTTTTAGAGCATCTAGCGGCCACCTCCGACCCCCCGAGAGCCTTGAGTGTTGCCGAGATGATTCCGCATTGGATGAATCGTCTTGAGAATGGCTGGGGCTCATGGATTTGCACCATGACTCAAGAGACCTATGCGCAAGTCAAACGAGGAACCCCGATTGAACATCTTGGCGGTATCTCGAACGCGATGGCTATCCGCCATGTTGCGGCCCATGCCTACTATGAAACCGAAGAGGAATTGGTGGACGCGGCAAGAAAAGCCATGTTCACCCATAAAGACGCTCACGCATTGGGCGGAGGAGAGTTTTTTGCGCGCGTCACCCACCGAGTTATGAATGGTGCCACCCCTCTCGATGCGATTGAAAGCGTAGCATCCTTCATGGGGGGATTTTTTGAGCACAAAGCGGCTCAAGCCATTGCGAAATGCACAGAAGAGGCAGATCCGAGCTCAGCGCTTTCGAAAGAGGCTTTCTCGGATGATCTAGCCCTCACGAGCATGGCACGACTGTGGGATATCGGCCGCTCTGAACCGATCAGAGTCGGTAAAGCCAGCCCAACCGAGGGAACGCTTCCAGGCGCGCTCTATTTTATTCTTAAGTATGCAAACCAAGACGACGGATTAAAGAAAGCGCTTCAAGCCAATGCAATGGTTGGTGGCGATAATGCGTCACGGAGCATTGCAATCGGAATGGTATTGGGTGCCTACAAAGGGGTTCATGCGATCCCCAGTGCATGGAA
The DNA here is from genome assembly GCA_903958265.1 of uncultured Planctomycetaceae bacterium. Taxonomy (GTDB): domain Bacteria; phylum Planctomycetota; class Planctomycetia; order Pirellulales; family UBA1268; genus QWPN01. The sequence goes on along the minus strand of CAJBSQ010000417.1, from coordinate 981 downwards.
AGAGACGCTGGATCAGTGGGAATATTGTGAGAGTCTGCTCAATCAGTTGCCACTGCTAAAACACCGACCTCTGTCCCTTTAGGGCCCGCAATGAGCGCGAGCCAGAAAAAGCCACGCCCGCAATCGCCGCCGATCACAGTATGGCCGGCAGCGATTGCTTGAGGGCTGAAGGCCGAAGATCAGATTTGCCACGAGGTTGATGGCGAAGGGCAGGGCGACGAGCAGCGGCAGCCGGCCTCGTGCGGCCTGCACGAACACGTAGCCAAACGTCGCGATGATGACGGGATAGAGGATCTGCCAGATGAGGCCGATCGTCCGCGGCGCCGGCGTCCACGACGGCTTGGCCAGGCTCTGATACCAGTCGATCCACGGAACGTCGTTCATCCGAGCCCCGCGCAGCCGCCCATGCCGCACTGTGGGCGAACACAAGTGCCCCCGGGGCCGGAATCCCCGCCGCTGTTGGAAACATGCCCGCTGACGACGCTCAAAAGCTTCGTGAGCTTCGTGCTCTGGCAGTGGGGGCACACTGGCTTCTCGTCACCACGAATAAGCAGCTCGATTTTCTGGCTGCACTTCTGGCAGGAATATTCGTACAACGGCATGGCTTCATCTCCCTGACGCGAGGAATCCAATCTACATGGACACGTTTGACGCCATCAACCAGCGGCGGTCGGTAAAAGCTTTTGATCCGACCCACCATTTCACCGCCGCTGAAGAAACCAAACTCCTCGAGGCGGCGATCCAGTCGCCGACGTCGTTCAACATGCAGAACTGGCGGTTCGTGATCGTTCGCGACCCGGACCTACGGAGGCAGATTCGGGCCGCCGCCGTCGATCAGGCGCAGGTGACCGATGCGTCGCTCCTGATCGTGCTCACCGCCGACCTCAAGGCGTGGAAGAAGTCACCCGAGCGGTACTGGCGAAATGCCGCGCCCGAGATCCAAAAACTGGTCACGGGCTGGATGGGGCCGTTCTACGAGGG
>CAJBSQ010000416.1 GCA_903958265.1 uncultured Planctomycetaceae bacterium | reverse complement strand
GTCTGCGACGCCTTCGAGAAGAAGTTCGGCGTGCGGCCGAGCGAGGCCTACGGATCCACCGAACTCTCGCCGCTGGTGGCGGCAAACGTGCCGGCCTCGCGGCACGTGCCGGGCCGGCCGGTCGATGCCCGCGAGGGAACGGTCGGCAAGCCGATCCTCGGCAGCCGCGCCCGGATCACCGATCGTGAAGGCGAGCGGGAACTGCCGGTCGGTGAGGATGGGCTCCTCTGGATCGCGGGCCCGAACGTGATGCAGGGGTATCTCGACCGGCCCGACCTCACGGCCAAGGTGATGAAGGAGGGCTGGTACTGCACGGGCGACATCGCGAAGCTCGATCCCGATGGCTTCATCACGATCACCGGCAGGGAGAGCCGATTCTCCAAGATCGGGGGTGAGATGGTGCCCCATCTGGCCGTCGAGGAGGCGATCAACATGGAACTCGGGGCAGCCGACGGCGATCTCTTGGCCGTGGTCACGGCGGTGCCCGACCGGGTGAAGGGGGAGCGGCTGATCGTGTTTCACCTGCCGACAGATCACGACCCCAAGGAGGTGGTGCGTCGGCTCGGCGAGCACGGCCTGCCCAACCTCTGGGTGCCGGGGGCCGACGCCTTCGCGGAGATCGCGGAACTGCCGATGCTCGGCTCCGGGAAGCTCGACCTCAAGCACCTCGCCGAGATGGCCCGGGCGAAGTTCGTCGAGGCGAAGGACGCGTGAGCATCGCCCGCCCGCCCGAGATCGCGATCACGCTCGGCCCCTGTGATGAGATGCGGGCCGAGGTGTTCGTGAGGTTTCCCGACGTGTCGGCCGCCGGAGGCCGCCTGGTCGGCACGCTCGTCGGCCCGCGCCGTGGCCGCGACACGACCCTCCCCACCACGTCGCGTCTGGTTCCGCTGCCGGCGGCCCCCGCTGTGGGCCCCGTGTCTCGCGGCATCCTCACCGAGCCTGCGTTCTGGACGCCGGACCTCCCCAACCTGTATCGCGTCGAGGTCGACCTGGAGATCGGCGGGCTCTCGACGCGGCGGTTCGACACGCTTGTGGGCATGCGGCGGCTCGGTGTTCGCGGCCGATCCTTCTGGCTGGACGGTCGGCGGTGGGTGCCCCGCGCCGTCGTGACTGCCGGCCGCCCCGACCTGCCGGCCTCGAAGGCGGCGGCCGTTGGGGTGGTGGCGGCCGCCGTCACCGCCGCCGATCTTGCGGCGGCAGACGAGACCGGCGTGGCGATGCTGCCACTGCTCGGCCAGGACGACCTCACGACCAATCGCCTCGCGGCCCTGGCGATTCACCCCGCGGCCATGCTCGCGATCGTGGCCGCGGATGGGCCGGCTAGCCGCGCGGCGGAGTTCGCCGACGCTGCGAAGGCAATCAAGGGCACGATGCTGATCGGGTGCGAAGTTGATGGCGGCCAACCTCCTCCGGAGACGGTCCCAGGCCTCGACTTCGTCGTCGTGACGCTGCCCGTAGGCGGCCTGCCGCACGCTGCATGGCGATCCGGAGGAGCGACGCCGCTGGTCGCTCGGCGGCACGACCCGGCGGTCACGCCGGCGACCGCACGAGCCGCGTGCGATTCGCTGCAGCGAGATCTCGCCGCCTGGGGGCTCGCGGCCGGCGGTGACCGTCTCGCCTGGGACTGGGCCGGCTACCTCGTGGGCTCGCGGTGACGCCGCCCCCCGCGCTTCACGCGGGTAGACTCAGGGCATGACGCCCTTCGATGCCGATCGGTACTCGCGACAGACCCGCTTCGCGCCACTGGGGCCCGACGGGCAGGCGAAGCTCGCCGCCGCCCGGGTGGCCGTGGTGGGCTGCGGGGCCCTCGGTAGCGTGGTGGCCATGACGCTGGCCCGCGCCGGTGTCGGCTTCCTGCGGCTGGTCGATCGCGACATTCCCGAGCTCTCGAACCTCCCGCGGCAGGTGCTCTTCGACGAGGCCGACGTGGCCGCCGGACTGCCCAAGGCCGTGGCGGCGGCGGGCCGGCTCGCGACGATCAACTCGCAGATTGCCATCGAACCGGTCGTCGCCGACCTCTCGGCGGCCAACGCCGCCGATCTGCTGGGCGGCTGCGACGTGATCGTGGACGGCAGCGACAACTTCGAAGCCCGCTTCCTGGTCAACGAGGTCGCGTGCCGCCGCCGCGTGCCGTGGGTTCACGGCGGGGC
>CAJBSQ010000415.1 GCA_903958265.1 uncultured Planctomycetaceae bacterium | reverse complement strand
CGCTGACATCGCGCTGGTCGACCTAGACCATGCGGCGTTGCTCTCGGTCGACGATCTCCGCGACCGGCACCGGCTCTCGCCCTATCTCGGCCACACGCTTCGCGGCCGCGTCCGGCGGACGATCCTCCGCGGCCGCACGGTCGGCCGCGATGGGCAGGCGACGGGGCCGGCACTCGGTGAACTCGTGAGGCCGGAGCGGCTCGACCGCAGACCGCCGGAGATGATCCGATGAGCCCTGGCATTCAGGCCATTCGCGGGCCCGTGCTCAATCCGTCACCGACCGGGGGTGTGGAGTATTGGCCCGACGGCGTGCTCGTGGGGGACGACCGCGGCCGGATCGTCGCCGCGGGGCCGTGGGAGGAGGTGGCGCCGCGGCTCGGCCTCGCCGCCGAGGAGGTGCCGCGGAGCGCGGGGCTGATCCTGCCGCCGCTGCTCGACGCGCACATTCACATTCCGCAGCACCCGATCCGCGGCCGGTTCGCGGAGAACATCGGCGCCGATCCCCCCGGCGGCCGGCTGCTTGCGAGCCTGGAGCAGAACGTGTTTCCGGCCGAGGGAAGGTGCGAGAGCCCGGCGCACGCTCGGCACGTCGTCGCGGCCTTCGCGGCCGATACGCTTGCCAGCGGCGTGATCGGCGGCGCGGCCTACATGACGGTGCACGCCCGGGCCACGCGGATCGCGCTGGAGCAGCTGCCGGATGCGTGGAGCGTGGGGCTCGTGCTCATGAACGCCCGCTGCCCGGCCTACCTCCGCACCGACGAGGCGGCGCTGGCCGACGACGTGGCGTCGCTCGCTGCAGAGTTCGGCCGCCGGCTGATCGTCACCGACCGGTTCGCCGTGAGCGTCGATACGCCGCTGCGGCGGACGGGCGTGGCGCTGGCGAGGCAGCACGGCCTGCGGATGCAGACGCACCTCAACGAGCAGCGGGCCGAGAAGGCGCTCGTGGAGGAGGTGCTCTATCCCGACGCCGCCAGCTACACCGACGTCTACCGCCGCGACGGCCTCCTCGAGTGTGAGCCGATCCTGGCCCACTGCATCCAGATGCGGAGCGAGGAGTTTGACATGGTGGCGGCGTCGGGCTCGTCGATCGCCCACTGCCCGGTGTCGAACACCCTGCTCGGCTCGGGCGTGATGCCGCTCGACACGGTGCGGGCGGCTGGCATCCCGCACAGCCTGTGCACGGACGTCGGCGCGTCGCCGACGACCTCGCTGTTCTGCGAGATGGCGGAGTTTCTCAAGGTCCACGCGGGCTCCTCGGCCGCCGCCACACCCGAGGAGGCGCTGCGGCTGGTGACCGTCGCGCCGGCGCGGATCTTGGGGCTCGCCGACCGCGTCGGCACGTTCGCGCCGGGCATGGAGTATTCGTTCATCGAGGTGGCCTGGGACGGCCCCGCGGCCCCCGTGGACGCCCGCGAGGCGATCCTCGCCGGGCTCCTGCGGATGAGCGACGGCGACCTCGATGCCTGGCGAGGGGATGATCCGCGGGCCCAGGCCGCGCGGCGGCTCCGCCAGGAGGGGCTCGACTTCGGACGCGACCTCGCGGTGCTCGAGGACGACGTGCGCGCCGCGGCCGATCGCGTGGAGGGCCGCGTGCGGCGGGTCACTCGCAGCGGGAAAGTGGCGTGGTCTCTCGCCAGCCCGACGCCGCGAGTCGTGGAAAACGCGATGCCAGACCCCCGCATCACCGAGCCGCCTCCCCGGTAACGAATTCCCTGAAAGCGATAACGGCGCACGCTGCCGTG
>CAJBSQ010000414.1 GCA_903958265.1 uncultured Planctomycetaceae bacterium | reverse complement strand
GCCCCTCGGAGTTGGTGCAATGGCCGGCCGCGCCCTTGGAGCCGTCGAGGTCCTTGAGTTGGAGCGGCGTGGGCACGCGGATCCCCATCGTTCCTTCCTTCGTGTCACCGAAGACAAGCGGCCCGTGATCGGCATGGATCGTGACCGTGCACTCAATCGTCCGCGTCGTTGCGTCGCCGCCAAACACCAGCCGCGTCGCGTCGGTGCAGACGACCGTGCCATCGGCCTTCACCCAGCGGTTCTTCGACTCGATCACGCCCTCGTCGCCGCTTTCCGTCCTGACCAGTTCCACGTGCTCGATGCGGTCAGCTCCCTGCCGCTCCGCCTTGACGGCCCGTGGATCGGAGACCCAGAAGTCGACGCCGTTGACGAGCCCGTGTGTAAACCAGATCGATTCGTGGTGAGGATGGTCGTGCGCCTCCCCGGCCACGCCCTCCACCATCGGCCACGATCGGGTCATCGCCACGCCCCCGGGGCCGTGCACCGGAAACAGGATCGGCTTGCGATGCCCGGTGAAGACATACGACGTGAAGGGCTGGCCATCGACCAGCACGTCGACCGTGCCGTCGTGCCGCTCGAGCGTCACCGCGGCCGACGCCGGCAGGCAAACGCAGGCGAGCACGAGGGGCAGAAGCCCCCGACCAGGATTGCGGGGGCTTCGTGGCGTCATGACTTCGCCTCCAGGTACATCGTGCGGAGTTGGTGCTGGATCTCCTCGAGCAGCCGCTGCTCCTCGCCAGTGAGGTTGCCCCGCGTCTTCTGCTCGAGCATGTCGAGCGTGTCGATGAAATGCCGCGCGGTGGCGATGTTGGTGATCGACTTGTTGGTGATCGGATTCGGGATCCGCCCCAGGGCCATCAGCGCCTGCGTAAACAGGGTGTGGATCAAAAAATCGAACGTCGCCGGTGGCATCCGCACCCCGGAACCATCCGCACCCGCCGCGATGTCGCCTTCGTCGCTCATCTCGCCTCCCTCGGAATCAGACCTCGGCCACCCACGCGCTCCCGGCGTGCCGCTCCACTGCCGCGGCCACGAGGCCGGAAAACAGCGGGTGGGCCGCCGTCGGCTTGCTCTTGAACTCGGGATGAAACTGCACCGCCACAAACCACGGATGGTCTGCCAGTTCCACGATCTCCACGAGCGATCCATCGGGGCTGGTGCCGGCGATCACGAGGCCGGCCCGCTCGAGCTGCTCGCGATACCTGCCGTTGAACTCGTAGCGGTGGCGGTGCCGTTCGGTGATCCGGGTGGTGCCGTAGGCGGCGGCGGATTTCGTGCCCTCCACGAGCACGGCCGGCTGGGCGCCGAGCCGCATCGTGCCCCCTTTGTCGACCACCTTGTGCTGCTCGTCCATCAGGCAGATCACCGGATGGGGCGTGTTGCGGTTGAACTCGGTGGAGTGGGCTCCTTCCAGGCCAGCGGAGTGCCGGGCGACGTCGATCACGGCGCACTGCATCCCGAGGCAGATCCCCAGAAACGGCAGTTTCCGCTCGCGGGCAAACCGGATCGCCTCCACCTTCCCCTCGATGCCCCGCTCGCCGAAGCCGCCGGGCACGATCAGGCCGTCGAAGCCGGCGAGCAGCCGCTCGGCCCCTTCGCGCTCGATGTCTTCGCTCTTGATCGCCTGCACCCGCACCTGCGTCTTCTGGGCGATGCCGCCGTGATCGAGCGACTCATAAATGCTCTTGTAGGCGTCGCGATGCTCGGCGTACTTGCCGACCAGGGCGATCGAAACCTCGTGCTCGGGGTTGCGGAGCCGGTGGAGGATTTCGTGCCACTCCTCCAGATCGGCCGGCCCGGCCTGGATGCCGAACCGCCGCAGGATGATGTCGTCGATCCGGTTCGACTGCAGCGACAGCGGCACCTCGTAGATCGAAAAATCCTTGTCGCGCTCCTCGATCACGGAGTCGAGCGGCACGTTGCAGAACAGGGCGATCTTCTCCCGGTCGGAGACGTCGATCGCCCGCTCGGTGCGGCAGACGAGGATGTCGGGCTGGATGCCGATCTGGCGGAGGATCCCGACGGAGTGCTGCGTCGGCTTGGTCTTCAGTTCGCCTGCCGCCTTGAGGTAGGGCACGAGCGTGAGGTGGATGAAGATGCAGTTCTCGCGGCCCACCTCCAGCGGAATCTGCCGGATCGCCTCGAGGAAGGGGAGGCTCTCGATGTCGCCTACGGTGCCGCCGATCTCGGTGATGGCGATGTCGGTCTCGCCGTCGGCGAGGTTCCTCACCATCTCCTTGATCTCGTTGGTGATGTGCGGAATCACCTGCACGGTCTTGCCGAGAAACTCTCCCCGCCGCTCCTTGTTGATCACGGAGAGGTAGATCTGGCCGGTGGTGTAGTTGCTCTCCCGCGTGAGCTTGGTGGAGGTGAACCGCTCGTAGTGACCGAGGTCGAGGTCGGTCTCGCTCCCGTCGTCGAGCACATACACCTCGCCGTGCTGGTACGGGCTCATCGTGCCCGGGTCGACGTTGATGTAAGGATCGAGTTTCTGCATCCTCACCCGCAGGCCGCGGGCTTCGAGGAGCATGCCCACCGAGGCGCTCGTGAGCCCCTTCCCCAGTGAACTGACCACGCCTCCAGTCACGAAAACATGCTTCGTCACGCTGCGAGCTCCTTCCCGTCCACCGGTGCCTGCCATCCTGCGACCGCTCCTGCGGCTCTTCCGGAACCGGATTGAACCAGCCGCGCCGGAGGCGGTCAAACCCCGCCACGTTTCGTCGTGTATGGTTGTGGGATGCCCGCGACGCACGCCGCCTCAGCCGCCACGTCCAACCTGCGGATCAAGAGCCTCGAGCCGCTCGTGCCGCCGTCCCGGCTGTGCGCGCTGGTGCCGCTTGCCGACGCCGCCCTGGAGACGGTCGTGGCGGGCCGCCAGGCCGTCGAGGCGGTGCTCGCCGGGGACGATCCGCGGCTGATGGCCGTCGTGGGCCCCTGCTCGATCCACGATCCAGACGCCGCCCGCGACTACGCCGCCCGGCTCCACGCCCTGGCCGGCCGGGTGTCCGACCGGCTGCTGGTGATCATGCGGGTGTACTTCGAGAAGCCCCGCACCACCGTCGGCTGGAAGGGCCTGATCAACGACCCACACCTCGACGACTCCTTCGACGTCGCCACCGGCCTCCGGCTGGCCCGCACGCTCCTGATCGAGATCGCCCGCATGGGGCTGCCCACGGCCACCGAGTTTCTGGAGCCGATCACGCCGCAGTACATCGCCGACACGATCGTGCTGGGAGCGATCGGCGCCCGCACCACCGAGAGCCCCACCCACCGGCAGATGGCCAGCGGCCTCTCGATGCCGGTGGGCTTCAAAAACTCGACCGACGGCTCGTTGCAGGCCGCGATCGACGCGATGCTGGCGGCGAAGGCGTCCCACAACGTCCTCGGCATCGACAACGACGGCGGCACCTGCGTCGTTTCCACCACCGGCAACCCGTGGGGCATGCTGATGCTCCGCGGAGGCCGCTCGGGCTCCAACTACTCGCCCGACGTGATGGCCGAGGCCCGCCACCGGCTTGAGGCGGCGGGGCTGCCGGTCCGGATCGTGGTCGACTGCAGCCATGCCAACTCGGGAAAGGATCCCACGCGGCAGTCGATCGTGTGGCGCGACGTGCTCGAGCAACGG
>CAJBSQ010000413.1 GCA_903958265.1 uncultured Planctomycetaceae bacterium | reverse complement strand
CGATGGGGATCCGCGTGCCCACGCCGCTCCAACTCAAGGACCTCCACGGCTCCAAGGGCGCGGCCGGCCACTGCACCAACTCCGAGGGGCAGCGGGATGATGACGTGTGGGGCAAGGCGGCCCGGTGGGTGGGCTACTGGGGGCCGATCGGCGGGAAGACGGTGGGCATCGCCGTGCTCGACCATCCCGACAACCTGCGGCATCCGACCCACTGGCACGCCCGTGACTACGGGCTCGTGGCTGCCAACCCCTTCGGGCTTCACGACTTCACGGGCGCGGCGAAGGGCACCGGCGACCACACGATCCCGGCCGGCGGTTCGCTGACGCTCCGGTACCTGTTTGTGTTTCACGAGGGCGACTCGGCCGCCGCGGGCATCGAAGACCGCTGGCAACGCTGGGCGAAGGGCGACCGATGACTGCTCGCATGCTCGATGGGCGGGCCCTTGCCGGTCGCCTCGAACGCTCCCTCCAGCAGGAAGTGGAAACCTTTGCGGCGATGTTTGGGCGACGTCCGCGGCTGGTGGTCGTGCTCGTGGGCGACATGGCGGCGAGCGCCTCGTATGTGAAGAGCAAGTCGCTGGCCGCCGCGCGGGTGGGCATTGACTCGGACGTGGTGCCCGTGGCGGCCACGGCGAGTACGGCCGACCTGGTGGCCCTCGTGAAGGCGCTCGCCAGCGAGAAGCATGGCCCCGCCGACGGGATCCTCGTGCAGTTGCCGTTGCCGCCGCACGTGGACACCGTGGCGGTGCTCGACGCCGTGCCGCCTGACCGCGACGTGGATGGCTTCCATCCCGAGAACGCCGGCCTGCTGTCGCAGGGGCGGCCGCGGTTTATTCCGTGCACCGCGGCAGGCGTGCAGCGGATGCTGATCGACGCAGAGATCCCCACCGCGGGCAAGCATGTGGTGATCGTCGGCCGCAGCGACATCGTGGGCAAGCCGCTGGCGCTGCTCCTGGCATCGCGTCCGCCCGTGGGCTGTCCGCCGGACGGCACCGGGGGCTGCGATGCGTCTGTCACGATCTGCCACAGCCGATCCGGTGACCTCGGCCACCTGACGCGGCAGGCCGACATCCTGGTGGCGGCAGTGGGACGGCCGGGGCTGATCACCGCCGACATGGTGCGGAAGGGCGCCGCGGTGATCGACGTGGGGATCAATCGCGTCGAGGGCAAACTCGTGGGTGACGTCGACTACGGTCCGGTCAGCGAGGTGGCGGGGTGGATCTCGCCGGTGCCTGGGGGCGTGGGGCCGATGACGGTGGCGATGCTGATGTCGAACACGCTCCTGGCCGCCGAAATCCGCCGGCGCCCGTAAGCGGCCCGCGAGCCGCCGGTGGGTTTTCGGCTCCGGGCGAACGGCAACCACCGCCTTCTCCCCGGAAAACCCGCCCAAAACCCGCCCTTGAACGCTTTTGCCGGGCTCACTATCTTCCCGACCCGCACGACAGGACCCGCGGCCACACTCGGCCCATCCTGCCGGCTCCAGCGCAGACGCCGTCGACGGATGATTGGCGGATGCGATGGACGCACGCGGCTGACATGTCCGATTCCTTTCGGGGTCTACCCACAGGCCCAGCGAGACGCCGGTTCATGAACTACTTCATCAGGGCGCTGCGTGAGGCCGCAAAAAGCTGGCCGCTGCTCGCTGCAGCCCTGCTCTGCTCCGCCGGCGTGGCCGCCCTCTGGGGGGCGAACATCGCCGCCCTGTTTCCGATCATCGAGGTGACCCTCAAGGGAGACTCGCTGCAATCGTGGAACGAGCGGCGGATCCTGGAGGCCCAGGGACGGATCACGGAGGCCACGGCTGCAATCCCCGTGCTCGAGAAGACGCTCGCCGACGGCGCTCTCGATCCCGACACGGCCAAAAAGACGCGGAACCGTCTCGACACCATCAAACTCTCACTCCGCGGAGACCAGGCGGTCGTTTACTCCGGCGAACGGCTGACCCCTTGGATCGACCGCTTTCTGCCCCGGGATCCCTTTCAGACCGTGCTGCTCGTGGTGGCCTTCGTGGTCATCAGCACCTTCGTGAAGCACGTGATGCTGATGGGGTCTACGCTGTTGGTCAGCTGGGTGGCGATGACCATCAGCCGCAACATCCGCCTGAAAGTCTTCGACAAGGCGTTGGCTCTCGACCGTGCCCAGTTCATGAAATGGGGCTCGGCCGGCTTCATGGCGCAGGTGACGAGCACCTCCGACATGCTTGCCGGTGGCATCACTGCGGTCTACGGCGGGGCGGTCACCGAACCGCTCAAGATTCTCACCTGCCTCGGCTTCGCCTTCATGGTGTCGTGGCAGCTGACGCTCGCCTGCCTCACGCTGGCGCCGCTGGTGGGCTTCCTGATGGTCTGGCTCAATCGCCGGATTCGCAACGTGTCGAAGAACATCCTCGCCCGCTCGAAGGGCTTCCATCACGTGCTGCTCGAGGCCCTCAACAACGTGCTGACCGTGCAGGCCTACACGATGGAAGGCTTTGAGCGGCAGCGGTTCCGCACCTGCACCGGCGACATGATGCGGACCGGCATGTGGCACTCCTTCTACCACGCACTGGCCAACCCGATCACCGAGATCCTGGGGATCGGCATGGTGGCCACGTCGATCGCGGTGGGGGCGTGGCTCGTGATCAACCAGCAGACCAAGATCTTCGGAATCACGATGACCGACCAGCCCATGACGGTGCCGGGCGTCATGATCTTCTTCGGCTTCCTGATCGGGGCGAGCGACCCCGTGCGGAAGCTCTCCGGGGTGATCACCGGCCTGAACATCGGGATGGTGGGCGCTCAGGCCCTCTATCCGCTGCTCGACACGCCGTCGAAGCTCACCGAGGCCTTGCACCCGCGGCCGGTGCCCTCGCCCCACCGCGAGATCCGTCTCGAGGGCGTGTCGTTTTCCTACGACGGCATCGACACCGTGCTGCGGGACGTGAACGTGTCGATCGGCTTTGGTGAGCGGGTGGCGATCGTGGGCCCCAACGGCGGCGGCAAGAGCACGCTGGTGAACGTGATCTGCCGGTTCTACGACCCGACGACGGGCCGCGTGTTGCTCGACGGCGTGCCCCTGACCGAGGTCGCGGTGCACGATCTGCGGCGGCGGATCGCGATGGTCACCCAGCAGACCGAACTCTTCAACGAATCGATTCACTACAACATCCGCTACGGCCGCTGGGACGCCACCGACGAGGAGATCGAGGCGGCCGCACGCCAGGCCTACGCCCACGAGTTCATCTCGGAGTTTCCCGAGGGCTACCGGACGATGGTGGGGCCCAACGGCTTCCGCCTCTCGGGCGGCCAGCGGCAGCGGATCGCGCTGGCCCGGGCCTTCCTGCGGAATGCCGAGATCCTCGTGCTCGACGAGGCCACCAGCCAGATCGACGTGGACAGCGAGCGGCTCATCCACGCGGCACTCTCCGCCTACGTCGCGAACCGCACCGTGATCATGATCACCCACCGGGCCAGCACCCTCGCCCTGGCCGACTCGATCATCGAGGTGGACCACGGCGTGGTGACCAAGCGGTTGGTTCAGAAGCAGCAGGCTGCCTGACAGTTGGCCTAGCCGCCGCCCAGGCGGTCAGCCCAGCGGGCGGCGTGTCGCGGTTCGTAGTGCTCCGGCTCGAAACTCTCGCGGACGATGGCCCGGGCCGCGCGGAGATCGACCGGCCCCTGCTTTCCGGCGAACTGGACGAGCAGGTTGCCGATTGCGGTGGCCTCCACCGGTCCGGCGACCACTGGCCGCCCCGTGGCGTCGGCGATCATCTGGCAGAGCAGCTTGTTTTTCACGCCCCCGCCGACCACGTGCACCCGCGACACGCGGCGGCCGAGGAGGGAATCGAGTTCGAGGAGCGTGGCGCGGGTGGCCGCGGCCACACTCTCGAGCGCGGCGCGGACGACCGCGCCGGTCGACTCCGGCACCGGCTGGCCGCTCGCCCGGGCGAGGGCCCGAATCGCCTCCGGCATGTCGGACGGGGCGACTAGCGACGGGTGGTTGGGGTCGATCAGCGTGACCAGCGGGGGAGCCTCGGCCGCGAGCGCCGTGAGCTGGTCCCACGTCCACCCGTGGCCCGCCCGCTGCCACGCCGCACGGCACTGCTGCACGAGCCAGAGGCCGCAGACGTTTTTGAGCAGTCGCGTGGTGCCCCCCACTCCCCCTTCGTTGGTGAAGTTGCGGGCCAGGCACTCCGGCGTGACGAGCGGCCGGTCGAGCTCCGCCCCCACCAGGGCCCAGGTGCCGAGGCTCACGTAGCACCAGTCGGGGCGGCTGCTCGGCGGCTCGGTGGCGGGCACCGCCGCCACGGCGCTGGCGGTGTCGTGCGTGCCGGGCAGGATCACACGGACGCCCGCGGCGAGCCCCGTTTCGGCGGCGACGTCAGGCCTCAGGCTGCCGAGATCCGTGCCCGGCTCGGTGATCGACCCAAAGATCCGCCGCGGCAGGCCGAACCGTTCGAGCAGGCCGAACGCCCAGTCTTGCTGGAGCGGGTCGTAGCACTGCGTGGTCGAGGCGTTGGTGCGCTCGTTGGAGGCTTCGCCCGACAGCAGCCAGTGAATCAGATCGGGGATCATCAGCATGCGGTCGGCGGCGGCCAGCACGCTGGAGTGGGAAGCTTTCATCGCGAGGAGCTG
>CAJBSQ010000412.1 GCA_903958265.1 uncultured Planctomycetaceae bacterium | reverse complement strand
TTTGAGCTTGTTGTCAGGGAGCGGTGCGATCCGGATCAGCGTGCCCAAGAGCAGTTCCTTCTCCTTCGCGTCGGTCGTCGCCCCGAGGAGTTCGAGCAGCCGATCCTTGATGGTTGCGTCGGGCCACTTGGAGAGGGCGTCGAGCCCCTGGGACCGACGCGCCGGGTCGGCGAGCATGCTGTCGATGATGGCCATCACCGCCGGGCCGCCGATGCGGGCGAGCGCGGGCAGGAGCGAATGGCCGGTCGATTCGTTCTCGGATTCGTAGGTCGAGAGCAGCGCCGTGGCGGCGGCTGCGGCGTCACGATTGGCCGTACAAACCCGCACGATCGCCAACTCTACGGCCTTCCGTTCCTCGCCAGACGACGTTTCCATCAACGCCACCAGGGCCGGGATCTCACCGGGGCCCCCGAACACGGCCAGGCCCCGGATCGCAGCAAGTCGGACCAGAGCATCGCCGTCGCCGGCGGCGGCGACCAGGGTCGGCAGGGCGGCTCGATCGCGACGCTCGGCGAGCAGGTCGAGGAGTGCGGCCCGCGTCGATGCCACCCCCGAACCAGCCGCCACACGGATCGCGGCAGCGGCTCCCGAGCCGGGCAACTCCACCAGCGCCCGCCGGGCTGCGGCCGGCATGGGGCCGTCGCCAGCGAGGGCCGTGACGAGCGTCGGCACGTCGGCCTCGCCGCCAAGCCTGCCCACAAGCCGGATCGCGGCGAGCCGCACGGCGGTATCCCCCGACGCCTCGAGCAGCCCGGTGGCCGCGGCCACGGCGGCCGCGTCACCCCGGTCGGCGAGGGCCACGAGGAGTTCGGCCTGCCGTGGCGGGTCGAGCGTGGGCAGGGTGGCGACGAGGGCCTCGGTGAATGAGGTTCCGCGAAGCCCGTAGCGGATCCGCTCGAGCGCGACGGCCCGCAGATCGGCGTCGCCGGAACGGAGCGTGGCGAGCACGCTCTCGGCCGCCTGCTTCGCCGTGGCGGAGGGGGCCGGAGCCGCGGCCGCGGCATCAGCCATCGGCGCGATCAGGGCGGTGAGCAGCAGCATCGCAGGCAGGATGGCCTCACGGCTCACGAACAGGGACGTGCTGAGGATTGGCATGGGAAGCGGCTCGGGGGAGGCAGGGTGGTCGGGATCCATAGCGAGGGCGTTTACAGGGCGACGGTGTCATCGAGGCAGGCGAGGATGCCGCTTTGGGCCGCGATGCGGACGACGCGGTCGCGGTGCGTCGTGGGGGTGTCGCCGATGCGAGCAGCGATCGACTCGTAGATCGCCTGTGCGGATCCGCGGTTGCCGGCGGCGAGGAACGCGTCGGCACAGGCGAGCCGGGCGTCGATCACGGCATCGGCGACCGGGCCCGGCTGAATCTTCGCCGCGGCGAGCGCGGCGGCCGCGTCGGCCGTGGCGATTCGGCCGAGGGCGGAAGCGGCCGCAGCGGCGGTCGTCGCGTCACCGCCGAGAAGCGCTGCCAGCGGCTTCACGCTCGCGGCGTCGCGACGGTTGGCGAGCGAGGAGATCATGCCGATCACGAGGTCACCGCGGACGGTGCCGAGCGCCTGCCGCAGGGCATCGGCCGCTGCCGCAGCCGGGATCCGCTCGAGGGCGAACCGGGCCATGTGTGATTCATCGGGATCGGTGAGCAGCGGCACAAGCACCGGCACCGAGGCCGCCGTGCCGATCATCGAGAGCTTCCGGCAGGCATAGTCTTTCGCCGCCCGCGAGGTGGCTCCCGAGATCACGCTGCCGAGCCGTTTCTCCAGATCGGCCGTCAGCGCGGCGTCGCCGTGGGCCGCCACCACGGCGGCATCGATCACGCCGAGTGGTGCAGCATCACCGCCCCACTCGAACGCGGCGAGCGCGGTGAACGGACCGTCGAGGGTGGTTGGATCGAAGGGCATGGTGGTTCTCCGAGTCAGAGTGTCCAGGGTTCGCGGCGAGCGCGGTCGAGCAGGCGATTGGCCTCCTCGTCGTTCATGAACCGCTGCGCCGCGCGGTCCCATTCAAGCGATCGTTCGAGCCGCTGCGCGATGGCGACCAGATGGGGGGCCGTCATCGTGTTGACGCCCAGTTCGAGGTCGCGGAAGGGCCGCTCGCGAGTCTTCACGCACTCGATGAAGTCGCCGTAGATGCCCCCCGTGCCCCGATAGGCAGGCACCGGCACCGGGGCGACCGCCGTACCATCGCCCCGGATCGTGATCCCGCGGTCGGCCTGGGCGACGACCGCCTTCGCGTCGGTCGGCCGGAGCGTGGCGGGACGATTGCAGTGGATCTCGACGCCGTTTGGATACACGAGCGTGATGTAGGCCGCCACGGTGCCGTCGGCCGATGCCGGATGCCAGGTCACGGTCGTGGGCTGCAGATGGAGCAGGCCGGCGGCGAAGATCGTGCCCCCAAAGTGGTGGGCGCCCCAGTCGGTGAGGCTGCCGCCGGAGTAGTCGACGTACGACCGCCAGCTGTTGCCGCCGGTGCCGAAGTTGCCGTCGCAGCGGCCGGGGTTGTAGGGCTCCCACGGGGCGGGGCCGAGCCAGAGATCCCAGTCGATCTCGGGGGGCGTGGCGACGGCCGGCAGGTAGCAGGCCATCGACCGCGGGCCGACGGAGAGGTCGATCGACGTGATCGTGCCCAGTTCGCCCGCCCAGCAGGGATCGACGAGCGGGCGGTAGTCCTCCAGCACCCGCTGGCTGCCTCCGGAGACCACGCGGCCGTAGCGGCGGGCCGCCTGAATCATCAGCGGCCCTTCGCGGAGGGTGAGGGTCTCGGGCTTCTGGAGGTAGATGTCCTTGCCCGCCCGGCAGGCGGCGATCGTCATGATCGAGTGCCAGTGGTCGGGCGTGGCGATGTGCACCGCGTCGATGTCGTCGCGGCCGAGCACCTCGCGGAAGTCGACCAGGGCCGCGCAGTCGGTGGAGCCATACTTCTCGTCGACGCGGGCCTTCGACTCATCCCGCCACTTCTTCCGCACATCGCACACGGCGACATACTGCACGTCGGGCCGGGCGAGAAACGCCTGCTGGTCGCCCGAGCCCATGTTGCCCAGGCCGATTCCCGCCATCACGATCCGGTCGCTTGCCGGCGGCGTGACGGCGTCGCCGAGGGCCTTCGACGTGATCACGTAGGGCATGGCGACGGCCGCGGTCGTGGCGGCCGAGGCCTTGAGGAAGCCACGGCGGCTGGGCGAGGGGTTTATCGGCATCGGGCTCTCCTTCGTGAGCGGTGCGGCTGACACGGTTCTGCGCCGGGTGCGTCAGTTCGAATCGTAATGGTAGCACCCCCGCGACAGCCGCGACGCTGTGTCAGCGGCCATCGGCGTCATCGAGCGGCCTGATCCAGATGTTGCGAAACCGAGCCGGGCTCCCGTGATCCTGGAGAAACAGCGGACCCCTGCCGGTTTTTCGCAGGGTGGCTTCGATCGTGCGGAGGTGGTCGGTCACGCCGTGCTTGTAGGGAATGTAGGGAGACCGTGGCTCCGTGAACTCCAGGCCATCCTGGATCAGTTTCCCGTTGAGCCAGGCGGTGATCCGCCCCGGGGTGACAACCCTGCCGTCGTCGCCGCGGCGGGGGGCGATGAACCGGACGTCGTAGACCTGCCACTCGCCCGTGGGTCGCGCCGCGTTCACCAGCGGCCTACCAAACCGGTAGACCGCGCCTTCATCCTGATCGGTCGGTGGGTCGACGCCGAACGAATCGAAGATCTGCAGTTCGTAGTGACCGTGGAGGTAGAGGCCGCTGTTGCCCTTCGCGACCGGCGACGTCATGAACTCGGCGTGGATCTCAGCATCGCGGAACGTCGCTCTCGAGACGGCGTGGTTGGCATGCCCGGGGGTGGTATTGACGATGAGCGTGCCGTCCGCGACGGTCCAGTCGCTCGGGCCACCACTCATGCTCGTGAACTTCAGTTCCCCGGGTTCGCTTCCGTCGCCGAAGAGCAGGATGGCCCCGGGGGGCGGCGTGGCCGGCAGCACGTCCTGCGCGGGCCGGAAGTCGGCCGCCGGGGGCGTGAGGCCGCGGAGCGTGCGGTCGGCGAAGTCGGCGAACCGCAGCCAGTCGTACTCGAGGAGGTCGTGCTTCCCCGTGCGGACGTGGTAGCCGACGGTCTGACCGACGGGGGTGTCGATCGCTGGCAAGGCGTCGGTGCCGAGTCCCTCGAGGCCGAAGAGTTTCCAGACCGGACCGGCGGCGACGGCGGCCAGGAACTCGCCCCGCGGATCGGCCCAGCGATCATCGACGGCGCTGGCCACGTAGAGCGGGCGGGGCGCGGTCATCGCGAGCGTCACGTGGGCGTCGACGGGCAGGTCCAGTTCGTGGTCGGCGTAGCCGGCGAACGCAGGACAAAACCAGTGCGGGAACCGGCGGGTGATCGCCGCGACTGTCTCGCCGTAGTTGCGCCGCTCGAGCGCCGCTCCACCACAGCCCGACTCGTTCGCGACCACCATCGCGAACCGCTCGTCGCAGGCGCCGGCCCAGACGGCGGCCTTGCCGTTTCGCGAGTGGCCGACCACGATCACTTTCGTGGCATCGATTTCGGGCAGGGTGACGAGCCAGTCGAGGATCCGCGACAGCTGCCAGGCCCAGGTGGCGATCGCACCGGGCTCATCGGCGGGCAGATCACCCTCCAGCGGCCTGCCGAGTGAGGCCAGCGCGCTGGCTGCCCGGCCGTCAGGCCGGTCGGGAAAGACGTCGGCGTAGCAGGCCGTGGCCACACCGTAGCCGCGGCCGAGCAGTTTCTCGGCGGGCCAGTGTCGCGAATCCTGAGCCCGTGAGGCGGCGGTAGCCCGGTTGTCGACGACCTCTCCCCGCTTGTCGTCGGGCAGCCATGCCGCGGAGATCGTGATGCCGGGGTCGGGATGCTCCGCCTGATTGCCCTTGAAGTTGAGATGCAGGAACAGCGGCACGGGACCGTGAGCCTGCGGGAGGTAGACGAGCACGTCGGTCGTGGCGGCGGCCTGGGTGTCGCCCAGCCGCAGCCGCGCCTGAAGACGCGTGGCCTGCATGCCGTCGGCGAGCGTCGCCGGGCTGCGGTCCACGTCGCCGACCACGCTCACGGGCACGGCCGGCAGGCGGCGGCCGTAGACCGATGTTTCGAGGAGTTCGAGCTGGTGCGGCCGCGACCGGCGCCGCCAGTCGTCGGCCGTCGCCGCGGGGGTGCCGTCGGGCCCGGCCAGCACGTTGGGCAGGGTGAAGGACCGCACGGCGGCTTCGTCGTAGTTGGGCTCGGCGCCCCATGCCGTAACGGTGGTCATCGAGAGCACGAGGGTGGAGGCCTGGAACGCAAGGCCACGGAGAGCTTGGAACATGAGCTGATCCCCGACGTGACGGCCCGCGCGGTGCCGCCGCGGCACGCCGTGGTTCGTTGTACCCTATGCCCTGGGAAACCCGATGGCTGCCGACGTGGCAGGCAACACGCCGCGACCTCTGGGTCGGAGCACTCGCATGTCGATCCATGGCTCACGACGACGCTTCTGCCTGACGGCGGCCGGAGGACTGGCTGCGGTCACGGGGGGAGGGCCAGCCGTGGCGGCTTCACGAGGTGAGCCCGTACGGCTGCGGGTGCTCGCCGTGCGGACCGCGTTTCGCGACTACCGCTACCGCATGCCCTACAAGTTCGGCGGCACGCCGGTCGACCGCGTCACGCTCCTCGACGTCGATGTGGACGTGGAGACGCCAGGCGGCCGAACCGTGACGGGCTCCGGCTCGATGCCGCTGGGAAACGTCTGGTCGTTTCCGGCCCGTGACCTGCCCTACGACACGACGCTGACGGCCATGAAGTCGCTCGCCGTGCGACTCGCAGCGATCGTGGAGGACTGTGGCGAGTCGGCCCACCCGCTCGAACTCTGGCATCGTCTCGAGCCCGGGTTCCTTGCCGCAGCCGCGGCCGAGTCGGCCCGCCTCGCGCTTCCTGTGCCGATCCCGAAACTCGCGGTGCTTGTGACGGCGAGCCCGTTCGATGCGGCCCTCCACGATGCCTGCGGCAAGGCGCTGCAGCGAAGCAGTTTCCGCACGCTCTCCCCTGATCTCATCGGCCACGATCTCTCGCGGTATCTCGGCGCCGAGTTCACGGGTGTCGATCTTCAGGAGGTGGTCAGACCGCGGCCGGCCGACACGGTGCCGCTGTTTCATTCCGTGGGCGGCAGTGATCCGTTGACCGCGGCCGACGCCGACGCCGCTGCCGTGCCGCACGATGGCCTCCCGCGGACGCTGGCGGAATGGATCGCGGCCGACGGTCTCTGGAACATCAAGATCAAGCTCCAGGGGGAATCGCTCGACTGGGACGTCGACCGCACGCTGGCCGTCGATCGGATCGCCCGCGAGGCCCGGCCCGATGCCGGCTGGCGGTATTGCGTCGACTTCAACGAGCGCTGCCCAAACGTGGACTACGTGCTGGAGTATCTGCGGCGGGTGAAGAAGGCCTCGCCCAGGTGCCTGGAGAGCATCCTCTACGTCGAGCAGCCGACGGCCCGCGATCTCGCCGCGCTGCCCCGCAACGACATGCATCTTGCGGCCAAGCTCCGTCCAGTGGTGATCGACGAGTCGCTCACCGATCTCGAGACGCTGCTGATGGCCCGCGACCTCGGCTACACCGGCGTGGCGCTCAAGGCCTGCAAGGGGCAGTCGCACACGCTGCTGATGGCGGCCGCCGCGAAGCGGTATGGGATGTTCGTCTGCGTGCAGGACCTCACCTGCCCAGGGGCGGCGTTGGTCCACTCGGCCGGGATCGCCGCGTGGGTGCCGGGCGTGGCTGGCATCGAGGCCAACGCGCGGCAGTACGTGCCGGAGGCCAGCCGCGGCTGGGAGGAGCGGCTCCCCGGGATCTTCCGGGTCACCGACGGCTCGATGCACACCGCCTGCCTCGCCGACCGGCCGGGACTCGGCACGACAGGCTGAAGCGTCGCGCCGGTGGGACGCGTGGGGCGATTCGTCGCGCCTGCGAGACACGGCCACGCGGGCACAGCCCGGGAAATGCGGTGTTTGTGCGGGGTGGCCGTTTGGTACGCGGTGTGCAGTCTTCTCAGGGTGGCGGGAGTCGGTCGGCGCGATCGGCTCGATCAACGTGACCAGCGGTGCCGCGACACGGGCCGCACGAGGAGAAGCATCATGAAGAAGATCGAAGCGATCATCCGGCACTTCAAGCTGGAGGAAGTGAAGGACGCCCTCAACGCCCAGGGCGTCAAGGGCATGACCGTGACCGAGGTCCGGGGCTTCGGCCGCCAGAAGGGGCACACGGAGACCTACCGCGGGGCCGAGTATTCGGTCGATTTCCTGCCCAAGGTGAAGATCGAGGTGGTGGTGAGCGACGACGAGGCCCAGGCGGTGATCAGCAAGATCATG
Organism: uncultured Planctomycetaceae bacterium; assembly: GCA_903958265.1. Taxonomy (GTDB): domain Bacteria; phylum Planctomycetota; class Planctomycetia; order Pirellulales; family UBA1268; genus QWPN01. The sequence continues at coordinate 1,796 of CAJBSQ010000412.1, read as the reverse complement.
TCGACCGCCCGCACCGGCCAGGTGGGCGACGGCAAGATCTTCGTGACGAATCTCGCCGAGGTCGTGCGGATCCGGACGGGCGAGACCGCAGCGGCGGCGATTTAGAGGGCATCCACGTGATGTGGAGCGTCATCTCCGTAAGCGAGGGCGGGTAGGCGAAGGGGGTCGGCGAACGCTCGCGGAGCCTTGGGCGTATCCTCGCCCGGCGACGCGACTTTTGCCGCCCCCGAGCCGGCGATTCATGTCGCCAGCGGTCGCGTCATCTCCACGGGCACGACCCAGGCGTCGTACTGCTCGGGGGTCACGTAGCCCAGGCCCACCGCGGCCTCCTTCAGGCTCGTCCCCTGCACATGGGCCTGCTTGGCGATCTTCGCCGACTTCTCGTAGCCGATGTGGTTGTTGAGTGCCGTGACGAGCATCAGGGAGTCGTCGAGGTGGTGCCTGATCCGGGCCAGGTTCGGCTCGATCCCCGTCGCACAGTGAATCCGCATCGAGTCGCAGGCGTCGGCGATCAGATCCGCGCTCTCGAGCACGTTGTGCACCATCAGCGGCTTGAAGACGTTGAGCTGGAAGTGCCCCTGCGAGCCGGCAAAGGCCACCGCGGCGTCGTTACCGAACACCTGCACACAGACCATCGTCATCGCCTCGCACTGCGTCGGGTTGACCTTGCCGGGCATGATGGAACTGCCGGGCTCGTTCTCCGGGATCGAGATCTCGCCGATGCCGCAGCGGGGGCCCGAGGCCAGCAGGCGGATGTCGTTGGCGATCTTGAACAGGGCGATCGCGAGGCCGCGCTCTGCGGCACTCACGTCGACCATGGCGTCGTGGGCGGAGAGCGCCGCAAACTTGTTTGGCGCCGAGACGAACGGATGCCCGGTCTCCCGGGCGATGAAGGAGGCCGCCACGTCGCCAAACCTCGGGTGGGCGTTGAGCCCGGTGCCAACCGCCGTACCACCGATCGCCAGTTCGTAGAGGCCGGGTAGGGCCCGTTCGACTCCGGCGATCCGGTCGTCGAGCTGGGCCCGCCAGCTCGAGATTTCCTGGCCGAGCGTGATTGGGGTTGCGTCCTGGAGGTGCGTACGGCCGATCTTCACGAGGTCGGCATGCTTCTTTTCGAGTGCGAGGAACACGTCGCGAAGCTGCCGCACCGCCGGCAGCAGCCGGTCGTGGATCACCTGCACGGCGGCGATGTGCATCGCCGTCGGAAACGTGTCGTTCGACGACTGGCCGCGGTTGACGTCGTCGTTGGGGTGGACCGGCTTCTTTGAGCCCATCACCCCGCCGGCGATCTCGATGGCGCGGTTCGAGATCACCTCGTTGGCGTTCATGTTCGACTGCGTGCCGCTACCGGTCTGGAAAACCACCAGCGGAAAGTGGTCGTCGAGCCTGCCGGCGATCACCTCATCGGCCGCCTGCGAGATCAGCGATACGGTCTCGGCAGGGAGCTGGCCGAGTTCGCCGTTGGCCAGCGCCGCGCACTTCTTGAGGATGCCCAGGCTCTGCTTGAGAGCGCGGCCCCACTGGAAGCGGTCGACGCCGATCTTGAAGTTGTCAAGAGATCGCTCCGTCTGGGCGCCCCAGTAGCGGTCGGCGGGAACCCGAACCTCGCCCATGCTGTCAGACTCGGTGCGAAACGTCGGCTCGGTGGCGGGCATCGGCGGGGCTCCAGGGGTGCGAACGGGCCCACAGAGTGTAGGCCGAGGCCGGTGGTGGTCTGCAACCCGTCACCGCGATGCGTCCTGCGCGACTGTCAGCGTGGCGGTCGCATCCGGGCCCGTCAGCGGAAACGCGTGCTC
>CAJBSQ010000411.1 GCA_903958265.1 uncultured Planctomycetaceae bacterium | reverse complement strand
TGCAGGCGCCGTGGTGGCGGCAATGGCGGACCGGCCGGCTGCTGGCCCTGCTGCGGCAGCTGCGGTCGACCCCGGCCGCCGACCGCCTCCCCCTCTCCGCCGACGGGTATTGGAGCGATGCGGAGTCGGCGGCGGCTGCCAGGGCGGCGCTCGATATGCCGCTCAAGGGCGACGTGGCCATCGACGGCGTACCGCTCGGCGACGCAATCGCGTCGCTCTCGCAGGCGGCAGGCGTGCCGATCGTGTTCGATTCCATCGCCCTTGCCGACTCACCGCTGCTGAAGAAGCGCGTGGCCGTTCGCGGTCCGACCAAGGGTCGCACCCTGGCCGCCGTTCTCGACTCGATCCTCGACGGCGGCCTCTGCTTCGAGGTGGTCAGGGACCAGCTCACCGTGTCCAACCGCCGCTGGTCGTCGTCGGCGTACTACCCCGTCGACGACCTTCTGGCTGCCGGCCAGACGTTCGACGCGCTCCAGTCGCGGATCGGATCCCAGGGCGGCCCGACCTGGGTGATCGACGGCGGGGTCAACTGCCTCGCGATCACGCGGACCACGGCCGGCCACCGGGCCGTCGAAAACGTGCTGCGTACGTTGCGGAAGGATCTGAGGAGGAATGAACCCAGGCCGCCGATCCAGGCGGAGAAGCCGGAACCGACGGCCGCGGGTAACGGGCGGTCCGGTGGACTGTTCGGTGGTCTCAGCCCGTCGGCCCGCTCACTGCACGAGGCCGTGGCCTCGCTCCGCGTCCTGCAGCCCGACAAGGACGACTACGAGGTCTATCGCAAGACCCACGCGCAGCTCATCAAGAGCCCCTTCGTGTTCCAGAAAGCCCTGCGTGAGCCGGGTATCGCCAAGCTCCCGACGCTGGCGGCCGAGAAGGATCCCGTCGGCTGGCTCTCGCAACACGTCCAGGCCTCGGCGCCGAGCGACTCGGAGATCATCCAGGTGCGGCTGCGCGGGGAGAACGCCGACGACGTGACGCGAATCCTCGAGGCGATCACGACGGTCTACCTCAAGGAGGTCGTGCAAAAGGAACGCCGTGAACGCATCGAGCGCCGCCGCGCGCTGGAAAAGGCACACGAGGAGGCCGGCGAGCGACTCGGCGTTGCCCGCGACGCGCTCACCAACGCGACCGAGGAAAGCGACCGAGAACGGCTGCGAGACACCGTCACGATGCTGGAAAAGGTGACGAAATTCTTGGCGGCGGAGCTTGATCGTGCAGCTCAGGGCATCTCGTCGATTCCCGACCGGATCGAGCTCATCGAACGGGCGAGGTCGTCCGATACCGCCCACTAGCTCCGTGCTGGGCAAGGCCCCAGGCATCGGCGTTGCACCTGAAGGAGTATTCAGATGGCGAGTCCACGGATCACTCTTGGCTTTGCGGGCCTCGCTCTGATGACGCTGGGCGAGGCGATCGGCGTCGCGGCCGATCTCGGTCCCCCCTCTCCGGTTGAGTCGCTGCCCACGTCGATCGACGTGAAGTGCCAAGAGCGATTCCTGAACGAAGCCCCGCCGGCATGGAAAACGCTGGGTGAGCGGCTGCGGGGAATCGAGCTGGAACACACGTATGTCGATTATAGACCCACTGACACGAAAGAGCCGTTCCGGGATGTCTATTCATCCACGTACTGCATCCTGAAGGATGGCGTGTCCCGACGGCTCGACCGCGATCAGGCGATCGATGTGATGAACAGCCGCTACTCCTTCAGCGTGCGTCGGGCGGTCGATGCGGACGCACTGAAGCCGTTCTCGTTGAAGTACTGTGAACGCTGGCAGCAGGACACGCCGCAGCCACAGGCCGGATGGATCGATGCAGCCGAACTCAAGCTGGCCATGTTCTCCACCATGTGGTGGTTGCCCATGGAGAAGATTCTCGCAGACCCAGATTTCCAGATGACAGGCGCCGACACACGGGTGAATGACCAGGGCGATGAGGTGGTGAGAATCGTGTACCGGTACACGGCTGGCGCATCGAACGACTATCTTCTGCAGCCGGACGGTGTTTATTGGGCCGACCTACGACCTCGGCGGTTCTGGGTCGTTGCGCGAAGCGGAATGACGTCGAGCCTGACGAAGCACTTCGATACAGACGCTCCCTTTCGGGGTCGAATGACGATCAGGTATCAGGAATGGGACGGAGTTCCCTTGCCGGAGGGGGTTCGGGTCGAAGTCGTGGACGTGGCGAAGAACGCCGTTGTTCGAATCCAGGAGAATCGGTTTGGGCCGCCACGAGCATGCTCGCGGCCGATGGAGGAGTTCTTCCTACCGCATTACGGGTTATCGGATGAGCCATTGCCGTCGATCCCGGATCAGTGCGGGCCGCCCTCGTCGTCGCCGTAGCGACCGCGCTGCCTTCTCCCCGTTGGAATCTGCCTGAGCGCATGAGGCGTCCCGGATGGAGCCCCGGCCTCGCCGGCCAATTCTTCCCCGACCGCGACAGATCGCCGGGGAGTCGCGCACATGGTTTGGTGAGGGTCTTCCGATACGCCGTGTCTTTCCGGATGCCGCCATGCGCCGCCTTGCTGTACCGTACCAGCAGATCAATCGATGACGCGAATGCGCTACGCACTCACCGTCAACGTCGCCGCATGGCCGCCCGACATCGCCCGCCTCTGGCGGGAGGCCCTGCGGCCGCACGGGATGCTCGCCGAGCTTCCGACCGGATTCCGGCCGGAAGCCCACGCCGCCGGGCCTCTCATCTTCCGGCTCGCGATCCTGGCCGAGGCCTTCCCTGGGGCGGGGGAGTTCGGCGATCCACCGCGGCTCGCAGGATTCGACGCGAGCTTCGAGCGGCTCGACCCAGTGGATCACGACCGGCTCACGGCCGAATGCCCGGCCCGTGTGAGAGGCGTGTATCGGCGAAGCCCGTGCGAGGCCCACTTCGTGACCGACGAGCGGCACTCCGCCATCGACATCCGGCTCCAGTGCTTCGCTGCGGCCGCTCTGGCAGTCGCCGGCGACGGCGTGATGCACGACGGCCGATCTGGCGACTACGTGCTCGGCGCCGAGGCGTTTCGCCACGCCGCTCGGCAGGCCGCTCGCGGCAGCGGGAGTGACCGCAGCACGCGGTCCTGCGTGACATGACTGCCGCCTGAAGTGGCACAGGTTTGTAACTGTGGGGGATCAGGATCGGCGCTGCTTCGTGTGCAGGTTGAAAACCAGTACCCACGTGGCCGGCTATGATCGATTGAGTCCACCTGGAGCTTGATCCCATGGCAAAGATGTCCGTCCTCGCGGGAATCGGCCTCGCGCTGGCCGTCGCGGGGTTCGTGTATGGCGTGGTGGCCGTCGGGGTGCCCACCCAGGATCCCACGCCCGCCCAGGCGGAGTCGGAGCGGTTCAACCTCGCCCTCAGCGGCTGGACCATGGCAGTCGGCGGCGTGGTGATGGTCGCCGGGATCGTCGGCATGGCGGTCGCCGCGGCGCGGCGGGCCTCTGGTCGGGGTGTTTGACGGGCTAGGCCTGCTGGCGGAAGTCCACGCGGCCAGGGGCCAATGGCGTCGTCGAGCTCAGGCCGTTTGGGTTCCTCGACCGGCTCGCCGAACTCGACCTGCCGCCGCGCAAGCACCGGCATCGCTACCACGGGGTGTTTGCGCCGAATCACCGGCTGCGGAAAGCCGTCACAACGCTGGCGATCGGGAACATTGGCAAGCGGCGCGACGCCGCCACTGGCGGGCTATCCTTCGGCCGAGCTTCGAGGTGAAGGTGTTAGACGTCCGGGCCCGGCTTCACCGCAGCCGATTGGCGATGGCCGCGTCGAGGCGGCGGAATTCCGGCACGGCTTCGCCGATGATCGCCGCATAGAGGGCGGCTAGCTCGTCGGGCAGGTAGTCGTGCACCACCCGATTGCGAAGATCTCGCAGGGCAATCCACGTGGCCAGATCGCTGATGAGGCCGATCTTTTCCATCCGCAAGAGCAGGTCGCGAAATGTTTCCGACACATTCGCCTCCCGAACCCGTTCCCAGGTGCGAAAGAACTTCAGGCTCGACTCGAACGCCCGCAGGAATCGGTCGCTGAGGGCGTCGTACGGTTCCCGCTCCTGCGGAGAGTAGATGCGGCCTGGAGCGAATGGTGCATAGCCGGCATCCGAGGCGAACACGAGCTCGAGGGCGGCTCCTAGCTTCGCTTGGGAGTCGGCAAGGAGCGGCTCGACCGTCATGTGATCCTCACGCGTCGCAGCGACTGCAGGAACGCATCCTCGGCGGGCGTGCGCCGGTCGGGATCGAGCACGACGACATCGATTCGTTCCTCGCAGTGCATAAAGAATCGGCTGCTCACACACCGGGACGTCTCGAACCGCGGTGCACTCGTCAGGATGAGCACGTCGATGTCGCCGCCCCGGCTCGCAGGGTCGGTCCGTGAGCCGAACAGTTCGACCGATTCCGCTACGATCCCATCAACGGCCGCCGCGAGCGCAGCGGCCTCGACGTCGTCGAGCCGCACCAAGCCTGCCGAGCGCAGCGGCCGAAGTGACCGCTCGAACGAGGCGGTAGACTGGGGCGGAATGGTGACGGCGTGCGCCATGGCCGGCTCTCCGGAGAGGCATCTGGCATCGAGCAACAACACTCGCCCATTGTACTGCCTCTCGCAATCGACCGAGCTTTCGAAAAAGGGCCGCGTGACTCCCGGCAACCGACGCCCCCAGGCCTCCTTCGCGGCCTCCGGCCGCGAAGGAGTATCGCAGAGGTGCATAACAACGCCTCCAACTTCGCGCAGAGTACGCTGGCTGACTCGGCTAGCGGTTCCCCGTATGCCGGAGCGTTCACGCGGGTTGGCCAGGAGTGGATCAGCCCGGGGGCGACCGACGGCACGTATCTCGTGTTCCAGGCCGCGAGCGGCAACCGTATCGTGGTGCTCGAGCCCTCGACGATCGTCTTCGCCGGCCTCGGCGTGGCGATGTCGGGCTGGTTGATGTGGAAGAAGCGTCGCCCCACTCCTACGCCGCGGAATGGGCGGAAGGGGTGAATCGAGAGCCATTGTGGTTCGTGAGGTCCGGTGAAGATGGCCGGATCACTCGCGTCCGCCACGTGCTCCCCCGACACAAGGCGGCCAACTGGGTCGGCCCGGGGCGCGGGCGGTCGCCGAGCGACTCGCGGCGTTTTTGGGCGAGGGGTTCGACGCTAGCCGGGCCGCCGCGACAGTCGATCCGAGCCTGCGGCACGAGGGGTTGTGCGCACGAGCCACGTAAGGCGAGCCTGATGGGGAAAAAAATCGGG
>CAJBSQ010000410.1 GCA_903958265.1 uncultured Planctomycetaceae bacterium | reverse complement strand
GTCTTCACCGAGAGATCCTCGGTGTTGCCGGTCGCATACCTCACGCCGCCCCCACCGAGGGTCACCACGCCGCTGCTGATCGCCCCGGCGGTGAACTCGATGCTTCCCCCCGACACCGTGGTGTCGCCGGTGTAGCTATTGAAGCCGGAGAGCAGCAGGGTGCCGGCGCTCGTCTTCGTGAGCGAGCCGGCGCCGCTGACAGGGCCGGTGACCGCCAGCGACTGCCCGGCGAGCACGTCGAACGAGGCATTGCTCGACAGCGCAACGGGAGCCGAGATCGCATGCGACCCGGCCTCCACCTGAATCGTCCGGCTGCCCGAGCCATCGCCCACCGTGAGCGTCTGCGAAGCGGTCGGCGCGAGGGTGTAGGCGTTGGAGCTGCTGAACACCATGTTGCCGATCGTGCGGTCGGCGTTCAGAAGAACCGTTCGCGGGGCCGTGATCACCGAGCCGAAGCTCGCGGTGTCGCCGGGGCCGTTGGGCTCGCTGGGCGTCCAGTTTGAGGCAGTGGTCCAGTTGCCGCCGGCATCCACATTCCACTGCGCGAGCAGACCAGACGTCGCGACCGTCAGCGTGACAAAGCCGCCCGACTCGCCGAACGTATACGCCTTGCCGGCCGCCGGGTTGCTCACCGACAGCGAGCCGATGCCGGAGCCGAGGATCGAACCTGCATACTGCACGAGGTTGTAAGTGCCGCTGGTGCCGAACGGATTCGTGGTGCCCTCGGAATAGAGCGTAAACACGCCGCCGTTGATGGTCAGCCCGCTGGGAGTGGTGACCACCGCCAGGTCGTTCGTCGACGCGCCGAACTCCCAGATGAGCGATGAGCCGCCTGACGTGGTGAGCGAGCCGAGCGTGATCGATCCGACCGCGCCGCTGCCCGGCACGAGCACGCCAGCACTGTCGATGGCCACCGCGCCGGCGAGATTCCCGGTGCCGCTGAGTGTTGCTCCGGCCGCGACCGCGATCGCGGTCGACGAGAGCGGACCGTTGACACGGAGTTCACCTCCCGACACCGCGGTGCTGCCCGTGTAGCTACCCCCGGACGCGAGCGTCAGCCGGCCGGCCCCGGACTTCGTGAAGCCACCAGCCCCGGCGTTGCCCACCGAGCTGGCGAACGAGACCAAGTTGCCGTTGGTGTTGATCGTGCCGCCGTTCGTGTTGAACGTGGTTGTCCGGCCGGAGATGTCGGTCGTGTTGCTGCTGGCGTAGACCAGTGCCCCGCCGTCGAACGCCAGAGCCGTGCCGTTGCCGAGGTTGCTCGCCGACGCGAACACGAGTGAGCCACCGTTGACGTTCACGGGGCCGGTGAACGTGTTGGTGCCGGAGAGCGTGGTGCTGCCGGAGCCCAGTTGCGTGAACTGCCCGCCGCCGCTGATGACGTTCGAGATCGTGACCGAGTTCGACCTGTTCACGGCGAACGTGGAGCCAGGCTGAGTGACGATGTCGACCGTGCTGGCGATCGAGCCCGTGGTGCTACCCGACCCGAGTTGCAGGATGCCCTCGTTGATGAACGTGCGGCCCGTGTAGCCGTTGCCACCATTAAGCACGAGCCTTCCCGAACCCGATTTCACGACCGACACGGGAGCGCTCGACGAGGCATTGGGAATCACGGAGTTGATCGTCAGGTCGCCGAGCATGCTGTTCTGCACGATGCTGAAGCTCGCGCCCGCGGTGCTGACGCGATTCGGGCGGACGTTGCCGCCGGTGATCGTCACCGCCTGGGCGGTGCTCGTCATCAGAATGCCGCGGAAGGTCTGCGTGCCGGCCGCCGGATTGGTCGCGGTGACAGGGCCGTCGGCATTGTTGAACCGCACGCTGAGGAAGGACGGGTTGCTGGCGCCGGTCGCATACTCCCCGGCCGTGTCGATGCTCACGTTGGTGTTCGCCGTGAAGGCATTCGCCGTGTAGGCGGCCGGGATCACCGTGCCCGTGGCATCCGTCGCGGCCCAGTTGTCGAGGCCATACGTCACGAACGGATTTCCGCCGCCGTCGGCGATTACCGCCCTGGTGGTGTTGCTGATGATCGTCGTGCCCGTTGTGGCCACCCTCAGAAGGCCGCCGACGTTGTTGTTGTTCCCGCCGTTGTTGCGCACAGGCACGTTCGTCGAGGTGAGCACGCGGCCGGTGGCCGGTGTCCAGTTCTGATCCCCCGACAGAAGCGTGACGGCGCTCGTGATCGTGAGGTTCTGCGTGGCGACGGCCATGTCGATGCCGCCGGTGCCGAGCGACAGCCCGCTGCCGGCGAGCGAGACCGCGCCGGCCGGATCGACGACGCGGAGCCCGCGGACGGTCGTGGCCGCCGTGCTGGTAATCGCCAGGTTCTGCGTGGACGAGGCGTCGAAGACTGCCGTGCCCGTGGACGTGGGCACGGCGGTGTTCCAGTTGGAGGCCGTTTGCCACGTGGAGTCGGTAGCGCCCGTCCACGTCTGGGCATTCGCTCCCGACGCGACGCCGAGAAGGGAGGCCATCACAGCCGTGATCCGAACCCATTGGCCGACACTTGAAATACGCACGTAACCACTCATGGAATCATCCCTCCCCGAACCACCGGCTGGCATCGCGACATGCGACATACCAACCGAAAGGATTCGACATCCTAATAGTGTTGCGGACAAGCCCGGGTGGGCCCATTGGCGGATCGGCCAATCCGCCCCCTCGGGCCCGCACGAAAGCTGCCATACCGCAACGGAGCGGCGTAACGAAAGACGGCTCGGGCACGACGATCACGTCGCCGGACGTCACGCGTATGGGCCGGTGTTGAACAAGCCTGTGGCGATGAAATCAGCCACGTCGAGGATGTCGACGATGCCGTCGTGGTCGAAATCACCGTCGACCCAGTCGGCCTTCAGACCGGTGTTGAACCGGCCGGCCGCTAGGATTCCGACCACGTCGAGGATGTCGATGGTCCAGTCGAGGTTCGTGTCGCCCTTGAGGGCATACGCCACCGTCACGTCGCTGGTGGTCGACTGGCTCGAAACGTCTGTGATCTTCGCCCGGAGCGTATACGTGCCCGGCCGCGTGAAGCGGGCCACGGTGGCCTTCGAGGTATTTGTGCCGTTGGCGTCAAACGTGACACTTCCAGGGCCGGCGACCGCGGTCCACTCGTAACGGAGAGTGTTCTCGCCCACCTCGTCGCTCCCCAGCACCGATAGTGATGCCCCGCCCCAGCTGGTGATCGGCTGCGTGGAGGCTGCGCGGGCCACGGTAGGCGGCGCCGCCCTGACGACGTACACGTTTGGCGGGGCAGGTGTTGCCATGCCCTGGCCGATGAAGTAACTCGAGTGCGGTGGCTGGTTGTAGGCAACGTTCTGCCAGGCCACCGCCTCGCGATACTGGATGTCGTGCATCAGCGTGGGTAGGCGGATCTGAGAAGGGATCGTAGTCGACCAAATCTGCAGGGCCGAGTTGTCGCTCCTCCGCCAGACCACCTCCTCGCGCCAGTCGCCGTACAGATCGGCCGTCAGGGAGGGGGTGTTCTTCGTGCCATTGATGCCCGAGAGCCCCGCCGGCGCGAACACGTAATTGACGCGGCCGCCGATGTTCGTTGTGAGGTTGATGCGCCAGTCGCCGATTGTCGTCCCGTCGAGAAGTTCGCGGAGTGGGTCACCGTCCCACCAGATGCCGAAGTTCTGCGGCATGTTGCCCGGCTTGTCTTGGATCCGCGTGCCGTCCGAAGCGTAGATACCGCCGTCGGAGCTGTTCCACATTTCGAATCCGGGATACCGCGGGTCGATGTCGAAGGCGCAGCCGCGGCCCACGTCGCCGGTACCCGGTACAAACGCGATCAGGGCCCCGGTGGCGGCGTCGCGGAGGTCACCTCCCTTGCCCTTGTGCGCCGACTCGGTTTCGTGCACCTGATAGACCTCGAGACCCGGGCGGCTTGGGACCATGTCCGACATATGAAGTGCGTCGCCGTGGCCAAGGCCGGTGGTGTAGAGCGGCGTGCCGTCATCGTTGATCGCCATCGCGCCATAGGTGACCTCGTCGCGGCCGTCGCCATCGACGTCACCAATGGTGAGCGAGTGGGCTCCCTGGCCTCGGTAGCCAGCGAGCGAGCCGGTGGTGGAGTTGCCGGTATCGAAGATCCACCGCTGCGTGAGCTGGCCGCCGCGGTAATCCCAGGCCGTGAGCACGGTCCGCGTGTAGTAGCCGCGGCACATCAGCAGGCTCGGCCGCTGCCCATCGAAGTAGCCAACGCCAGCGAGGAAACGGTCAACTCGGTTGCCGTAGGAGTCGCCCCACGCCGACACCGTGCCTCGGGGCACCTGGTAGTTCGCTGTCGCCAGGGCGCGGCCGGTGAGGCCGTCGAACACGGTCAGGTACTCAGGGCCGGAGAGGATGTAGCCCGACGAGTTACGGAAGTCGTCGTTCACAGTCGCCGTTCCGAGCAGCACCGGCTGGCCGGTGCCGTCGATCGTGCCCGGCGCCGTCTTCACGCCCATCTCCGCCCGGCCGTCCCCGTCGAAGTCGTAAACCATGAACTGCGTGTAGTGGGCGCCGGCCCGGATGTTACGGCCGAGATCGATCCGCCAAAGGAGCGTGCCGTCGAGCCGGTAGCCGTCGAGGTAGACGTTGCCCGTGTAGCCGGACTGGCTGTTGTCCTTGGCGTTGGAGGGATCCCACTTCACCACGAGCTCGTAGTCGCCGTCGCCGTCGAGGTCGGCGGCGCTGGTGTCGTTGGCCGAATAGGTGTAGGCCTCGCCCGTGGGCGTGACGCCGGCGGCGGGCATCTGCAGCGGCACCGACCGGAACTGCTGCACCGGGGCGTTGGCCGGCAGCGTGAACGACTCGCTCGCCGCCCCTTCCACGCCGGCGACGACCGGCCGCACGAAGTACGCGTTCGATCGGGTCGTCGTCACGCTCGTGTCGGTGAAGTCGGTCGTCGCGGTGATGGGCGTGGTATTCCGCTTCACCGGCGCCGCCCCGTCGGTGGAGCGATAGAGGTTGAAGGCGATCGCCGCCGGATCGGTGCCCAGCATCCGCCAGTTGACGTACACCCGCGACGAGCCGGTCGAGATCGCGTTGACGCCCCTGGTGAGATACTCGACCTGCCTGGCCGGCAGGGCCGCGGTGGCCGCCGGCTCGGGCAGCAGCC
>CAJBSQ010000409.1 GCA_903958265.1 uncultured Planctomycetaceae bacterium | reverse complement strand
TGGATCAGGTTGAGCGGATCGATCGAGGGATTGCGGGCCTCGATGGACCGCTGGAACCACGGCGTGGTGGCGAGCAGTTCGCCGCCACCGACGATGTCGAGGATCGCCTGCCGGGTGCGGTCGCGCTCCGCGGCGATTCGCTGCCAGATCTGGCGGCGTGAGTCATCGTCAGTGTCCAGTTCAGAATACCGCTGGGCGATGTACATGTCGGCCTTGGCGAGCGCCAGCGTGGCGTTGTCGATCGTGGCCTGAAAGAATGGCCACTGGCGGTACATGTCGCAGACGGCCTGCCACGCCCGCCGGTCCTCATACTTCACCTCGGTGAGGGCCGTTCCCAGACCGTACCAGGCGGGGATCATGCAGCGACTCTGCGTCCAGGCGAAGACCCAGGGGATCGCCCGCAGGTCGTCGAGCGTCCGCTCGCCGCGGCGCCGGGAGGGCCGCGATGCGATCGGCAGGTTCTCGATGTCATCGATGGGGGTGGTCTGCGAGAAGTAGCCGATGAAGCCCGGCTGATCGACCAGGTCGCGGTAGATGGCGAACGACCGCTCGGCCATCTGTTTCGCGATCGCGTTCCATTCCGGCCGCGGCTCCGAGCGGCGGACGCTCGAGGCGACGAGCGTCGCCCAGGTCACCTGCTCCAGGTGCCGGCGGGCGATCTCCGCATCGTCGTACCGCTCGGCCAGCACCTCCCCCTGCTCGGTGAGCCGCAGCGACCCATCGAGCGTCTCCGACGGCAGCGAGAGGATGCCGCGGGCCGCGGGCCCGCCGCCGCGGCCGAGCGAGCCGCCGCGGCCGTGGAAGAAGGTGAGGGCCACGCCCCGTGCGGTCGCGGCCGCATGGAGGCGGTTCTGGGCGTTTTGCAGGCCGCAGCAGGCGGCGAGGTAGCCGCCGTCTTTGGTGCTGTCGGAGTAGCCGACCATCACGACCTGCCGGTCGCCGCGGCCCCGGAGATGATCGCGGTAGACGGGCTCGTCGAGGATCGCCGCGAGTGTCTCGTGGGCATGGGCGAGGTCGTGGATCTTCTCGAACAGCGGCACGATCGCGATGTCGGTGTCGGCGGCTGGTTCGCCACTGCCGGCGGCCTGGCCCTGGGCCCACCGCCACAGCCAGAGCACCGACAGCACGTCGGCCGGGCACCGCGTCAGGCTGACGACCGCGCCGCCGACACACCTGGGGCCGAAGCGGACCGCCGCGGTGTGGAGCACGCGGAACAGCCGCAGCGAATCGAGGGCGAGCGGGCGGAGCCGGTTTTCGGGGACACCGCCGACGCGGCCGAGCGTGTCGACGAGCAGCCGGCAGCGGGCAACGTCGTCGAGTGACTCGTAGGCGTCGGCATCGGCGACCACCCCGGCCGCCGCAAGGATGTCCCCCATGATCTCGCGGTAGGCACGGGCATCCTGGCGGACGTCGAGCCGGGTCATGTGCAGGCCGAAGGTCCGCACGAGATCGAGCCAGGCCTGGGCGGGCGACTCGCCAGACGCCACATGGTCTCGGGCGAGGCATTCCAGCAGCGGCGTCAGATCCGCCTCGAGGTCGTCGCCAGAGCGGTAGGCCCAGCCGCTGGCCGACGCGTCGAGTGCCGCAGCCTGCGAGGCCTCGAGCCGAAACCGGATCATCCGGATCCAGCGGCGGTACATCTCGTGCTCGGCGATCGGTTCGAGCGCGGCGGCCAGTTCGGGCCACCGGGTGACCAGGTCGGCAAGCCGCTCGGCGAGCGGCGCGGCGGCCCCGGTCACGTGAATCGACACCGTCAGCAGGTCGTGCAGCTGGTGGCACCAGTCGACGTGGCAGGCGATCGCCTCCGTGCGAAGCCGGAGCAGCGTCTTGGCGGTGACGTCGGCGGTGACGAACGGGTTGCCGTCGCGGTCGCCTCCCATCCAGGAGCCAAACGAGAGGAATGCCGGCACGACGAACGTCTCGCCCGGGTAGTGCTCGGCGAGGGCGCGGCGGAGCGAGGCATGCACCTGCGGCACCGCCTCCCAGAGCCGCGGCATGATCGACAGGCCCCGGTCGACCTCGTCGAGCACCGTGGGCCGCGTGGGCCGCAGGAACTCCGTCTGCCAGAGCAGGGTGAGCTCGCTCCGCATGTCGGCCTCGTGCCGGGCCCGCTCGCGGGGAAGCAGGTCGGTGGCGTCGAACTCCTGCAGGCTCTTTCGCATCCGTCGCAGCTTCGAGCGGATCGACCGGCGCTTGGCCTCGCTCGGATGCGCCGTGAACACGAGCTCCACGTGCAGCCGGTCGAGGACCTGCTGCACCTCGGCGGCAGGCACGCCGAGTTCCCTCAGTTCGGCGATTCCGGCCGGGAGCGATTCACCGAGCGGTTCGGGATGCCGGAGTCGCTCGCGGTCGCGAAGCACCCGCACCCGCTGCCGATCCTCCGCGATGTTCGAGAGGTCGAAGAAGATGCTGAACGCCCTGGCCGCCACCGTCGCCTGCCGGTCGTCGAGGGATTCGATCCGCGTGACGAGGGCGGGTTCGGCTTCGTGTCGGCCCTGGCGGCGGTCGCGGGCGAGGCCGCGGATCTCCTCCACCAGGTCGTAGGCCTCGTCACCGGCGATTTCACGGATCACCGACCCGAGCATGTCGCCCAGGAACCGCACGTCGCGGCGGAGAAGTTCGTCGTGGGCCACGGGTTGGCTGCGGCGGGGGGCGGACGCGAGGTGGGGAACGATGCCGGTGGGGGCTCCGTGCATGGTTGTACTAGCAAAGCCTGCGGCGTGAAGCCGGCCGGGGGCCGCGGGGCTGTTTTTCGGCGGCGAGATAGGCCTTCCACGTCACGGCGGGCCACGGCGCGGCCCTCCCGCGTCGGACGGCGGGGTCGGCCTCTCGTTGACTTTATCCGTCTGCTCCCTTCGGCCCGCATTCGGCGGGTATGCTGCCGGAATGAAGTCCACCACCCTCAGCCCGTTGCTCCGACGTGCCACGTTCGCCGCGTTCATCGGGGCCGCCTTCTCCGGATGGCCCGTTCGCGTCGCCACCGCCGCGCCCGAAGACCTGCACGTCGCTGAGCCCGACCGCATCCGCACCATGCAGGCCGAAGCCGAGGCCGCCGGCCACGCGGTCTGGGGCCACTGGGGCGACCATCCGCAGAAGTATGTCTCCCACTCCAGCCACTCGAACCGGCTCATTCCGGTCTATTCCTTCGGCATGTCGCTGGCCATGGTGAGCGGCACCAACAGCGTCTACCGCGACGCGGAGAAACTGGTGGCACTCTACGGCCGGCTGCCGGACCGCACCCTCAATCCCGAGGCGGAGTACTTCGACCAGACCGACGTCTACCGGCTGCAGATGGCGGCCGCCGATGCGGGTAAGAAGTACATCGTGCTGGTCGTCTTCGACGGCATGGACTGGCACACGACACGAATCGCCGCGATCGCCACCCGCGGCGCGGTGGACTACACCGCGGGACGGGGCACGGGCTTCTGGTTTCAGGACTACCGCGGCTCGCCGACCGACTTCGGCTTCTGCGTGACGAGCCCGGCCAACGACAAGACCACGTTTGACGTCGATGCGCAGGCGGTGAAGAACCCGGGAGGCGAAGTTCCCGGCGGTTACGACCCCGCGCGGGGCGGGGCCACGCCCTGGGATCGGCGGACGAGCATCACCTACCTGATCGGCAAGGACCGCGACGTGCCGCATGCCTACACTGACTCGGCCGCCTCGGCCGTGTCGCTCTGCAGCGGCTGCAAAACCTACAACGACTCCATCAACGCGGATCAGCGGGGCGGGCACGTCGAGCCGATCGCCCGTACGCTGCAACAGCGGGGTTACGCCGTGGGGGCCGTGTCCAGCGTGCCCGCCTCGCATGCCACGCCGGCCTGTGCCTACGCCAACAATGTGTCCCGCGACGACTACCAGGACATCGCCCGCGACCTCGTGGGCCTCCCCTCGATTGCCCGCCGGGCCGAACCGCTGCCCGGCCTCGACGTGGTCATCGGCGGCGGCTTTGGCGTGCGCGTCGAGGAGGAAAAAGACCAGGGTGCAAACTTTGAGCCGGGGCTCAAGTACGTCGCTGACTCGACCCTCGCGGCGATCGACGCCGCTCATGGCGGCCGCTATCGCCTAGCGGTACGGACGCCCGGCCGCCGCGGCGGCGAGGTGCTCGCCGAGGCCGCGGCCGACGCCATCGCGAGCAAGCACCGGCTGTTTGGCCTCTTTGGTGCGGCCGAGGGCCACCTGCCGTTTCAGACCGCCAACGGCGATTACGACCCGGCGGCGGGCAACCTGCCGACGAACGACGAGGACGTCGACGCCTTGCGGAAGAAGTACGGCTCCGCGATCCGCTACACCGAAGCCGATCTCGTCGAGAACCCTTCGCTTGGGGAGATCGCGACCGTGGCCATGGATGTGCTGGCTTCTCGCGGTCGGTTCTGGCTGATGGTCGAGGCCGGCGAAGTCGACTGGGCCTCGCATGCCAACAACATCGACAACGTGATCGGCGCCGTGCGGAGCGGCGACGCCGCCTTCAAGGCCGTGGTCGAGTGGATCGAGCGGCACGACGCCTGGGACGAGTCGGTCGTGATCGTGACCAGCGACCACGGACACGCCTTCGTGCTCGACGACCCCGAGGCATTCGTCGGCGGCCTCTAGCGGTCACGCGATGAGCCGCTTCATTTCGCGGACGGCCTCGGCGAGCACCTCGCCGCCGCGGCGGCCGGGCGTCCGTACCGCTAGGCGATAGCGGCCGCCATGAGCGGCGTCGATCGCCGCGAGCGTCGAGTCAGCGACGTACTTGAGCCCCGGCTCAAAGTTTGCACCCTGGTCTTTTTCCTCCTCGACACGCACGCCAAAGCCGCCGCCGATGACCACGTCGAGGCCGGGCAGGGGTTCGGTCCGGCGGGCAATCGAGGGCAGGCCCACGAGATCGCGGGCGATGTCCTGGTAGTCGTCGCGGGTCACATTGTTGGCGTAGGAGCAGGCCGGCGTGGCATGCGAGGCGGGCACGCTCGACACGGCCCCCACGGCGTAACCCCGCTGTTGCAGCGTACGGGCGATCGGCTCGACGTGCCCGCCCCGCTCATCCGCGTTGATGGAGTCGTTGTAGGTTTTGCAGCCGCTGCAGAGCGACACGGCCGAGGCGGCCGAGTCGGTGTAGGCATGCGGCACGTCGCGGTCCTTGCCGATCAGGTAGGTGATGCTCGTCCGCCGATCCCAGGGCGTGGCCCCGCCCCGCGCGGGGTCGTAACCGCCGGGAACCTCGCCTCCCGGGTTCTTCA
>CAJBSQ010000408.1 GCA_903958265.1 uncultured Planctomycetaceae bacterium | reverse complement strand
GCACTCGGCAGGCCCGCTGCCACCGGAAAGCGGCCCTTGGTCTTGCGGTCCATGTACATCGTCATCGCCAGGCCGATCTGCTTCAGATTGCTCTTGCACTGCGTGCGGCGGGCACCTTCCCGGACCGACTGCACCGCGGGCAGCAGCATGCCGAGCATCATGCCGATGATCGAAATCACCACCAGCAACTCGATCAACGTCATGCCGGCACGGGATCGCTGCGGAGAAGTCGCTTGCATGGGAGGCGTCATAGTTGCCTGATCATAGCGAACGACCGACTAGGAACGGTCGAGGCCGCCGGCTCTGCCGATTTCTCCACCCCACTGGTGGAGTTTTCAGGCCGCACGGTTGCCGGTCTGCGGAACCTTGAACGGTCGAGGAGCCGAAACGGATCGCAACAGGGATTGTACAGGGCTCATGAGCCCGCCGACGATACCTCCCGGCGGGGCGCAAGTCTCGACAAGTCATGGAGTTCGGTCAGGCAGCCGGGGAAAGATTTCCGGTTGCCCGAAACCTGACCCTTCCGCAGACCTTGCGGGCAGGGCAGACCAGCCAGGCGGGGTCATGTTCGACGGCGGCGACACGATCGATCGGAGCGGACGCGAGTCAGGGGAGCCCCCCTGTCGCAGCCTCATCGTTGGAGTCCATCCCCGCCCCATCCCCCTGGGCACCGCCAGTTCACCGGCTGCCGCTCCGGCCGTCCCACCGGCCCTCGCTCCGGCAGCCGACGAAACCGCCCGACTCCACCGCGACCTCGAGGCAGCCCGCGCCCGGCATGCGGCGGAGGTGGCCCACCTCCGTGGCGAACTGCTCGACGCCCGCAAGCAGGCGTGCCTCGGCGAACTGCTCGGCACGACGACGCACGAGTTCAACAACGCCCTGACCACGATCCTCAACTACGCCCGCCTGGGCCTACGGCACCGGGATCAGGCCACCCGCGACAAGGCGCTCGAGCGGATTCTCTCCGCCGGCACGCGGGCCGCGAAGATCACGGCAAGCATCCTCTCCATGTCGCGGAGCCGGTCGACGCGGTTCGAGCCGGTCGATCTCCTGCTGCTGATTGAAGACGTGCTCGTGCTGCTCGAACGCGAGATGATGAAGTACCGGGTGCAGGTGGAGCGGGAGTTCGCCCCGGTGCCGAGAGTGTCGGCGAATCCGAGCCAGCTGCAGCAGGTGCTCCTCAACCTCCTCGTCAACGGCCGTCAGGCGATGCCGAGCGGCGGGCGGCTGATCCTCCGGCTTTCGCACGACGAGGCCTCGGGGTTTGTCGACGTGACGGTTCGCGACACTGGCTGCGGCATGACGCCAGACGTGATGCGGCGGATCTTCGAGCCGCACTTCACCACGAAAGCCGGCCCTGACGAGACCGGCAAGGGGGGCAGCGGCATGGGCCTGGCCTCCTGCCGCGAGATCGTCGAGGCGCACCGCGGCCGGATTCGCGTCGAGAGCGCACCGGGCAAGGGAACGGCGCTGACCATTCGGCTCCCCGTGCTCGACGTCGCCTCGGCGCGGCGGACGGCGTAGACGGCCAAGGCTCGCCTGCGAAGCCGGCCCAGCGGTATGATCCCCGCGAAGGGATCACACCGCCGATGCGCAGCACCTACCTCCGAATCAGGTCCGCGGTCGTGACCGCGGGCCGATCCAACCTCCATCTCCGAACCGGCTTCTGGATCCCGGCCGGCATTCGGTCCGTGCTGCTGGCCGCGGTGCTGGTCCCGCGGCTCGCGGCCTCCGAGGCCGCGGCGGCCGACGCCCCTGGGGGCACTGCGGCGAACGCGGAGAACGGCGCTGCGGCACGCAGTCGAGGCACGGGTCGCACCCGCGTGCCACCCCCCGACCTCACGGCCTCGCCCGACGACCTCTTCGCCTACATCGCAGCCATCGCCGATCCCGCCGCCGAGCCAGACTCCCGAGGCCGGCAGCGATACCACCGCCGCAAGGTCGCGGCCTCCACCGCGCTGGCAGCCGGCCAGATCATCGCCGTGCTGCCGGCCGACGATCCGCGGCAGGCACGGGCCATCGTGCTCAAACTCGACGCGCTCGAGACACTCAAGGATCTCGGGGAGCCACAGATCGCCGAGGCGCTCGCCGCGTTTGCCGAAACCCTGCTCACCAATCGCGATCCGCAACTCGCCGCCCGCGGCCGCCGGCTCGCGGTCGAGGCGGCGATCGATGCTGTTCTCGCCGGCAACCGGCCCGACGACGCCATCCCGCTCGTGAGGCGGCTCGAGGCCCTGCTGAGGGCCACGCCCGACGACGCAGGCCTCCTGGCTGCGGCCGACAGTCTGGCGACCCGGCTGACGCGAGTCCCCGGGGGCGAGGCCGCGGCACGGCTCGCCCTGGAAGGGTTCATGCCCTACCTCGAAAACAGCGCCGACCCGCGGCTGCGGGCATCTGCCCTCGCCTCCGCCGGCGTGCTCCGCCGCCTCTCGCTGCCCGGGAAGCCGATGGAGATCGAGGGCATGCTGCTGGGCGGCGACGCCTTCGACCCGGCGACGCTCGCTGGAAAGGTGGTGCTCGTCGACTTCTGGGCGACCTGGTGCGGCCCGTGCGTGGCCGAGATTCCCAACGTGCTCGCGCTCCACGAGAAGTACCACGACCGTGGCTTCGAGGTCGTGGGCGTCAGCCTCGACGACGACCGCGAGGCGCTCGAGGCCTTCGTGGCCGACCGGCAGTTGCCCTGGCCGATCATCGTTGACAAGGGGCCCGGCGATGAATCGGCCCTGCTCGCGACCCGCTATGGCATCAGCGGCATTCCGACGATGATTCTCGTCGGCCGCAACGGCGACGTGATTTCGATCGATGCCCGGGGCCGCCGGCTCGCGGCCCTGCTCGACGAGCTGTTCCCGGAACGGCAGCCGAAGTGACTGCCGGCCCGGTCTTCACCAACCGTGCGGGCTACGCGCTCTTCGTGCGGGCCTCGCGGGCCGGCACGACCGTCTCAGTGCCCGCGACATTTCGCTCGTTGATCACGTAGGTGCTGCCCTGGTTCTCGGGCAGGTCGAACATGATGTCGAGCATCACGTCCTCCATGATCGACCGCAGGCCGCGGGCCCCCGTCTCCTTCCGCATCGCCTTGCGGGCGATGGCAGCCAGCGCTTCGTCGGTGAACTCGAGGTTGCAGTTCTCGAGGCCGAACATCCGCTGGTACTGTTTGATCAGGGCGTTCTTCGGCTCCTTGAGCACGCTCACGAGCGACACCTCGTCCAGCGGCTGAAGCGACGAGATCACGGGGAGCCGGCCCACCAGTTCAGGGATCAGACCAAACTCGAGGATGTCGTCGGAGTCGACCTGCGGCAGAAGTTCCGCCAGGTCGGCTTCATGATGGATCCCAGTTGGCTGGCCAAAGCCGATCGTCTTCTTGCCCAGCCGCTTCCCGATGATCTTCTCGATCCCGACGAACGTTCCGCCGCAGATAAAGAGGATGTTCGAGGTGTCGATCTGGATGTACTGCTGCTCGGGGTGCTTCCGGCCTCCCTGGGGCGGCACATTGGCGACGGTCCCTTCGAGCATCTTGAGCAGCGCCTGCTGCACGCCCTCCCCCGAGACGTCGCGGGTGATCGAGACGTTTTGGCTCGTCTTCCCGATCTTGTCGATCTCGTCGATGTAGAGCACGCCCCGCTGAGCGGCCTCGATGTCGAAGTCGGCCGCGTTGAGCAGTTTGAGGAGCAGGTTCTCCACGTCCTCGCCCACGTAGCCCGCTTCGGTGAGCGTGGTCGCATCGCCGATCGCGAAGGGCACGTCGAGGATCCTGGCCAGCGTCCGCGCCAGCAGCGTCTTGCCGCACCCCGTCGGACCGAGGAGCAGGATGTTCGACTTGTCGACCTCGACGTCGCCCGGTTCGCGGCCGAGGTTGAGCCGCTTGTAATGGCTGTGCACCGCCACCGCGAGCACCCGCTTGGCATGATGCTGCCCGATCACGTACTGGTCGAGGTGCCCGACGATCTCGCGGGGCGAGGGGATCGCAGTGAACAACTGCTTGCTGGTGCCGCGGCGCTTCTTTTCCTGGTCGAGAATCGACTGGCAGAGCTCGATGCACTCGCCGCAGATGTAGACGTCGCCCGGGCCTTCCACGAGCGGCCCGACGTCGCGGTAGCTCTTGCGGCAGAACGAGCAGAAGGCGTTCTTCTTGGTCGTTCCGCCAGCGCCCCGACGACCCAGTCCGCCGACGTCTTTCCCGGATGGCATCAGATCAGTCCCTCCCGTGCTCCAGCCCGGCAGCATCGACGGACGGCGGGTGCCGTCCGCCCGGCGCGGGCGCGCCGAACCGGGTGCGCGGCTCGACGAGTGTTCTTATGTTTCGGTATTCCTCTTCGCTCAGCACACCCTCGTCGCGGAGATTCTTGTAATCGGCCAGCTTTCTTTCCCAGGTTGCCTGATCGTCATCGCCCCGCATGCGGGAACGGATCGCGACGATCGCGGCCACCCCCGCGGCCACCACCAGGGCCAACAAGGCGGCACTGACGATGAACGCATTCACGGTCATGGGCTCCCATCGGCACTCGATCCAGCCCCGAACACCGAGTGCGGGAACACCCCACGACACCGAGGCATGGATCCGGACTCGGTGCGAGGCCTGACAGCGCGATTATGCCGGTCGGGAGTGACCTGGGTCCAGAGAAATCCACCCACGCTCCACGAGCCCCGCATCTTTCCCAGACCCACGGCCGTGGGGCGTCTCGAAG
>CAJBSQ010000407.1 GCA_903958265.1 uncultured Planctomycetaceae bacterium | reverse complement strand
GCAGGGATTCGCAGGGCCGCGATCAGCTGGCCACCTGGGATGACGGCCTGGGTGTAGGGCACCGCCAGTTGTCGGTGGACCTCGGCGCCGATGGAGCATTCCTCGAGATAGGGCAGCAGCCGCCCCTGCACCGACCAGACGGCATTGGATGACGCATCGGAGGTGCTGGTGCCCGACCAGACGCAGCTCGGCGGGTATTTTCGAACGGCGGTCTCAGCGTTGGCCAGGGCGAGGCTGAGCTGCCGGAGGTTGTTGGAGCACGCGGACCGGCGGGCCGACTCGCGAGCCGTCTGCACGGCCGGCAGCAGCATTCCGACCAGCGTGGCCACGATGGCCACCACCACCAGAAGCTCGACCAGCGTGAACCCAGAGCAGGCACGGCGCGGGCGGGGAATCATCGGCAAAGCCCATTTCTCACGGCACGATGCGGAACATCTGGCTCAAATGCGAACATGAGTGCGAACATGAGACTCAGTATCGATAACGATGGATTGTAGGAGGCCGGGGCGGTTCGTCAACACGAGTTCTCCGGGCACGGGAGGGCGGGTTGTCACCTGCCCGTCGGGATTTCCGGCGTGGCTCTCCACATCGCCCGGGGATGCGATACAACCGAGAAACCGTGCGAGCAGCGGCTTCGGGGCCGGCGCGGAGAGGATCATCAGGGAGCAAGCCGTGAGCCAATCCGACACCGCGACGACCCGTCCGGCGGAGGTCGTCGTCGAGACCCGCAACCTCTCGAAGGTCTATCGCGATTTCTGGGGTCGCAGCAAGAAGACGGCGTTGAAGCCGCTCGACCTCGACGTTCGCCGCGGCGAGATCTTCGGGCTGCTCGGGCCCAACGGCGCCGGCAAGACCACCACCCTCAAACTGCTCCTCGGCCTGATCTTCCCGACCTCGGGCGAGGCCCTCGTCTTCGGGCGGCCCGCCACCGACGTCTCCAAGAACGAGCGCATTGGGTATCTGCCCGAAGAGTCGTATCTCTACAAGTTTCTCGACGCCGAGGAGACGCTCGACTTCTATGGCCGGTTGTTCGGCATGGATCCCGAGGAGCGGCGGCGGCGGGCGGCGGCCCTGATCGAGATGGTTGGGCTGTCGCGCGACCGGAAGCGGCAGCTGCGCGAGTATTCCAAGGGCATGACGCGGCGGATCGGCGTGGCGCAGGCGCTGATCAACGATCCAGAACTCGTGATCCTCGACGAACCCACCAGCGGGCTCGACCCGATCGGCACCCGGGAGATGAAGGACCTGATCATCGACCTCAAGGCTCGTGGCAAGACCGTGATCATGTGCTCGCACCTTCTTGCGGACGTGGAGGACGTCTGCGATCGGATCGCGGTGCTGCACCAGGGCGAACTCAAGGAACTCGGCCGCGTCGAGGAACTGCTGCGGGTCACCGGCGTGACGCAGATCAGGGCGACCGGCCTGTCGCCCGCCGCAGCCGCGGACGTCAGGGCGGTGCTCGAACGACACGGCGCCGCCGACATCGACATCGGCAACCCTCGGACCACGCTGGAAGATCTCTTCCTGGAGGTGGTTCGGGATACCGCGGCGTGGCCGGGGCGGCGGGCCCGCCGCCCCGACGCCGCCTCTAGTCGGGCGGAGTAAACGGCGACGCATGGTGCTGGAAGAACAAATCCCGAGTTTCGCGGCCTGGATCGGTCCGGCGGTGCTGCGCTATCTCGCCTCCGCGGGCATCGCCACGCTGCTCGTGGCCCTGGTCGCCTGGCTGGTGCAAGCCGTGGGCAACGGTCCTCTGGCCGCCGGCGATCGCGTCTACCGCGGCCTGCTCGCGGGGCTGGCCGACGTGCTGGCAATCTCACCTCGCCGGGTGTGGGCGCTGGCCCGGTTGGCCATCCAGGAATCGCTCCGCCGCAACGTGCTGGTCGTCCTGGCGGTGTTCGCGTTGATCCTGCTGTTTGCCGGCTGGTTTCTCGACCCCGCAAGCGTCAACCCTGGCCGGCTCTACGTGGGCTTCATCCTGGCCGCGACCAATCTGCTCGTCTGCCTCGTCACGCTCGTGCTCGCCGTCTTCAGCCTGCCGGCTGACATCAAGTCGCGGGCCATCCAGACCGTCACCACGAAGCCGGTGCGGACCGCGGAGATCGTCCTCGGCAGGATCCTCGGCTTCGCGGTGGTCGGCACCTGCCTGCTGGCGCTGATGGGGATCTCGGGCTGGGCGTTCGTGGTTCGCAGCGTGAGCCACGAACATGTGCTGGAAGCGGGTGATCTCTTTTCGTTGCCCGATGTCGATGCCGGGCAGGCCGGCTCCGAGGGCCGCACGAGCCTCGACCGTGGCCACCGCCACCGGGTGG
>CAJBSQ010000406.1 GCA_903958265.1 uncultured Planctomycetaceae bacterium | reverse complement strand
TCACCGTCGAGCGTGCAGCGCAGGTAGGAAACCTGCGGCTACGTGGTTGTCCGGCTTACATCGCTCCCCGTAGGTGCAGGTTTCTTTACCTGCATCACCGTCGAGCGTGCAGCGCAGGTAGGAAACCTGCGGCTCCGGTTCGGGCTTGAGAGGGAGAAGGTCGCGCTGACCTTACCTACGGCGGCGGCAGGCGGCTGCCGCCGTGAGGCCCGCGATCGTGAGGGCCAGCGTCGTCGGCTCCGGGACAACGTTCACGCTCTGCACGAGCACCACGTTGCTCGGATCGAGCGCCGGGTTGAGCAGCGGCAGCTCGGAGAACGCGGCGCCGAGTTGGACGCTGACATCGTACACCGGCACGGCTCCGATGGCGTCGATGGCCGCGAGGCCCGCAGCCCCGACCACGTTGCCAAACACCGCGTAGTTGCCGTCGAGGGCCGGGTTGCTTTGGACGTTGAAGAAAAACTGGCTCGTCGCGCTCGTGGGAGCGCTGCCGCGGGCCATGGCGATCGTGCCACGGACGTTCGTCGCCGTTCCCGACTCGAGCACGATCGGCGGATCCGTGGTCACCGGTAGCAGCTGTCCGCCAGACAGCAGATAGCCGCCCCCCTGCACGATCTGGATGTCGGCGGGGTTGTAGGTGGTGCTGCGGTGGATGATCGTCGAATCGTAGCGGTCAGCGTTCACGTAGGTGAGAAAGTTGGCGACGGTGATCGGCATGGCAGTGTCGTAGAGCTCGACGTCGAACTCGCCGACGTTCGTGGCAAACCGCACCAGCGAGCCGGCGGTGGCCGGAAGGGACGCGGCGAGGAGCACGACTGAGGCAACGAGCGACAGCAGCGGGCGAAGAAGGCGGTTCATGGCATGACCTCGATGGCAGCCGCGGGAGCCGCGACGCCTGCCGGCGAGACCGAGACGAACGAACGGGGGAGGAATCAGCGGAGGGCGGGCCGCGGGCGGCGGCGGAACCTCGGGAGACTGACCACAAACCCACGGCGCCGTCCGACGGTTCGGACGCATGCAGACGCTGGGATGCTCACGCGGTCAGGAGCGGTTCCGGAAAAGGGCGGGCGGCCGGACGTCGGCCGTCGCACTTCCAGAGTATGACGTTTCCGCCGCGAGCGGGCAAACTCTCGGTCATGGGCGTCAGAATTTCCCACGATCGATACGGGATCCCCGCGAAACTCGACGACGCGGCCGTGCACGGCGGCGGCTCCGGGGCCGAACTCTTCGTGGTCGAGGGGGACTCGGCAGCTGCCTCGGTGAGCCGGGTTCGCGATCCCCGGTTTCAGGCGGTGCTGCCCATGCAGGGCAAGCCGCTCAACGCGGTGAAGGCGAGCCGTCAAAAGGTGGTCAGCCACGCCTTCTTCGGGCCGCTGATCGCGGCGCTTGGCACCGGCATCGACGCCGACTTCCGCCTCGGCGGGCTGCGGTACGACCGCGTGCTGCTGCTGATGGATCCCGACGCCGACGGCATCCACTGCGGTGTGCTGATGCTCTTGTTTTTCCATCGCTGGATGCGTCCCGTGCTCGAGGCCGGACGAATCGAGATCGTGAGGGCCCCGTGGGGTGAGGTGAGCGTGGCGGGCGACCCGACTGTCCACCTTGCCCGCTCGGAGCCCGAACTCACCGCCCTCGCCGGACGGCTGCAGGAGTCTGGAGCCACGACCGTCCGCCGCTATCGCGGGCTGGCTGGAATCGAAGCGGCCGTGATCCGCGACACCTGCGTCGTGCCGGCGACCCGCCGGGCGGAACGCGTCGGCGTGGCAGAGGTGGAGGCGATGATCGCCATGCTCGCCGCCATCGAGCCTGCGTAGACTGAGGCGTGGGTTCACGGCGATGCTGCCCGGTGGGATTCGCGAGGTCGGCATGCACTCTCCCGTCAGGCCATCGATTCCCGTGCTGATCGAGCGACTGCTCGAGCCAACGCCGTATCCGCATCCGACGGAGGCCATCCGCCTCGTCGAGACGCACATCTCGTGGGTGATCCTCACGGGTCCGTTTGCCTACAAACTGAAGAAGCCGGTGTCGCTCGGATTTGTCGATTACACGACGCTCGACCTCCGGCGGCGATCGTGCGAGGGGGAAGTTCGCGTTAGCGGCCGGTTTGCGCCGGAACTCTACGTGGCGGTGGTGCCGATCACCGGCAGTGTTGAGGCGCCCTGCGTGGGTGGCGAGGGGGAGCCAATCGAGTATGCCGTGAAGCTCGTGCAGTTCGACGAGGCCGACCGGCTCGACCGCCGCTTCGTCACCGGCCGGCTCACTGCCGCCGACTGCCGCGCGCTGGGAGAGGCGATCGCCGCGGTCGAGGAGTGCCTGCCCGCGGCCCGTCCGGGCGACCCGTGGGGCACCGCCGACTCGGTGTTCGCGGCCGCGGCCGTCAACCTCGCGGCGATCCGCACCCACCTCCCCGAGGCCGCGGGTCGCGTTGACCGCCTCGAGAGCTGGCTGCGGAGGCGGCTCGAAGCCGCGGCACCCCTGCTGGTCGCCCGGCAGGCGATGGGCCGTGTTCGCGAATGCCATGGCGACCTGCACCTGGCCAACATCGTGCTGCATGAAGGCAGAATGACCGCCTTCGACGCGATCGAGTTTAGCGACAACCTGCGGTGGATCGACGTCGCCAACGATGTCGCCTTTTTGGTGATGGACCTCAAAGCCCGCGGCCGGGCCGACCTGGCAGCGGAGGTGGTGAACAGCTGGGTGGAGGCGACCGGCGACCACGGGTCGCTCGCGGTGATGCCCATCTACGAGGCGTATCGTGCGATCGTGCGGGCTTCGATCGCCGCGATCCGGGGAGGACAAGGAGACGGGGCTGCCCGAGGCGAGGCGTTCGAGTACCTCGATCTCGCGGAGCGTCTTGCCGTTGGGGAGCCGCCGGCCATGATCGTCACCTGCGGCATGTCGGGTAGTGGGAAGTCGACGGTGGCAGCCGAACTCGTGGGGCCGCTGGCCGGCGTGCGGATCCGCAGCGACGTCGAGCGGAAACGGCTCGCGGGCTTGCGGCCCACCGACCGGCCCGCCGATGCCGTCGCCACGGAGGCTCTCTACGACGAGTCGTGCACCCGCCAGGTCTACGATCGGCTGGCAACGCTCGCCGGCACGGTGCTCGATGCCGGAAGGACCGTCGTGGTCGATGCCACCTGCATCAAGCGGTGGCAACGCGACCGTCTCGCCGCCGTGGCGCTGGACCGCGGCGTGCCGCTGATCTGGGTCGTATTCGACCTGCCGACCGAGGCGGTGCTGGCCCGCCTGGCCACGCGTCAGGCCGCCGGCGGAGATCCCTCCGACGCCTCGGTTGCCGTCGTGCGGCGGCAGTTGGCCGCGTCCGAGCCGCTCGCGAACGAGGAGGCATTCGGAAACGCCGCGATCGTCCGCGTGGCGGCCACCGATGGCCTTGCCGAGCCGGCGGTGGTGGCTGAGCGGGTGGTGCGGGCGCGGTCGACCCTGCCGTGAGCGTCGTGTGGCATGGCCAGCGTGCGGGCGGCGGCGGGTAGGCTCCCGACCCAATCGTTTCGCATGTCTCCGAAGGATAAAGGATAGCCCGGCCAATGGCACGTCCGCCACCATGACCGAGCTGATGCGCGGCTCGTGAGCTGCGTGCTTCTGCCTCACGGGTTTCAGAAGGTGGTTTCCAGCGCGCGTTCCTTCCCCCCTGGAGTGGCGTGTTTCTTACCGTCGGCGCGGAGTTTCTCAGAGTCCGGCGGCCTGGCGGCTTTGTCGTGACCTGGCGTCTGGCAGCGGTCAGAGGCTGTGGATGTCGATCGCGGGCAACTC
>CAJBSQ010000405.1 GCA_903958265.1 uncultured Planctomycetaceae bacterium | reverse complement strand
CGGCACGGCTGAGACCGGACAGATCACCGCGTCGTAGCCCGAGACGGCAGCCGCGAATCGGCCTGCCAGCGCCTCGCGGTCCGCGAGCAGCGAAGCGAACTCCTCTCGGGACCGGCGGCCCGTCCGCCTCACGCCCTCGGCTTCGGTCCGCCTCCCGACGAACCGCGCTGCAGCCGCCACCACCGGCCGCCAGCGGCGGGGCACCCCGGCGATCGCCAGCAGCCTTCGCACGCCCGGCATCGGTCGCTCGCCCGCGAACAGGCGGCGGACATCCTCGCCGCCATCGGCGGCGAGGATGGCCAGCAGCAGCCACGCCGCCTCTCCCGCAAGGTCGCCAGGCAGGCGGTTGGCTTCGATGCCCTGTTCGGAAAGCCGCGCGACGGCTTCGTGCACGCCCCGGCGCACCGCCGGTGAGGATGGGATCGGGCCGGAGTCATCCCACCATGCCACCCGGCGGATCACCGGCTGCGTCTGGCCGATCGCCGTCACCGCGTCGAAAGCCAGCCTCAGATCCTCAACGCACCGCGCGAGGAAACCCGCCCGCGGCCTCACGGCCGTGAGGCCCGGCATCGTCGCGAAAGCGCCGCCGTCGCCCAGGGCCGCTGACCGCGGGACGAGGGCCGCGATCCCGCAGGCATGAGCCGGCTGCCGGAGACTGCCAGCCAGGTCGTTCCCCACGCCGAGCGGCACCACCCCGACCGCCACCAGCGCGGCATCGCCACCGCTAGACCCGCCGGGGCCTCGCGACGGATCGGCCGGGTGCAGCGTGCGTCCCCAGACGGGGTTGTCGGTTTCGTGGAGGTACATGGCCTGCGGCACGTTGGCCTTGCCGACGATGACCGCGCCGGCGGCTCGCAGCTGCTTGACGAGCGGGGCGTCATCCGCATCGGCCAGCCCGCGGCGGGCCTTGATGCCCAGCGTGGTCGAGAGCCCGCGGACCCCAAAGCACTCCTTCACGCTGACCGGCACGCCGGCCAGGGGGGCGTCGTGGAGTTCGCCGGCAGCCACCCGGGCGTCGATCGTGTCGGCCTCGGCCGCTGCGGCGGCCCACCGCTGCTGCACCAGCGCGTTGAGGCTGCCACCCCTGACGGCATGCCGCTCCATCCGCACCGCGAGCACGTGGGCCGCCCGCAGCCGGCCGGCCATCACGTCCCGCGCGATGATCGTCGCCGATCCGTGCGGATCGACCGCCGGCGGCTGCGGCAGTCCGCTCACAGGTCAGGGAGGCCGAACGGATCGGGCTCGGCAGCCGCGGCCGGCGCGACAGGTGGTGACGAGATCGGCGGCTGCGCTGCCGCTGACCGCATGTCCGCCGCCCAGAGCAGATCACCATCCAACACCAGCCCCGAGATCAGCACCGCGTCGCCGGCCGCTGCCGCCGGCTCCGCCCGCGAGATCACGGCGACTTCCCGCGACCGCCCTCCGGCCTCGGCCATCGACACCCGCGAATACCAGTAGGGCCCGACCTGCCGCGCGCCGGCGAATGTGGCTGGCATCACGATGCCGTCACCTTCGCGGCGGTTGTAGGCCAGCCAGTTCCGCGCCAGTCTCGCCAGGTCGTCGAGCCGCTCCGGCGCGGCGAGGATGCGGTGATGATGATCGGCGGCGACCTCGGGCGTGGCTGCGAGGGGCCGACCCGAATCAGCGGCAACCCGCTCGAGCATCGCCAGTTCCTCGGCCACGCGGACGAGTTGCTTGTACCACTCCACCAGCAGGGCTTTGCGGGCGGGATCGGCCGGATCGCCGACGCCCTGGACGGCCTCCAGCGCCGTCGAGGCCTCGGCAACAGCCCGCTCGAGCCCCGACGTGTCGAGCGGTTCGGGCTCGGGCACCGCAGGCACGATCGGTTCGACGGGCATGGGAGCGGACCCCATCGCCACGTCTTCCTGGGGAGTAACGAGCGCGGCCACGTCATCGAGTGACGGCGGCGTGGCGAGCGGCATGGCGAGGTCGCCGGGCTTCGGCTCGCCCGTCGGGTTCATGGTGGCCGGCTCGGTGGACGTCGCCAGCCCCTCAGGATCCTGCGGCATGGATGGCACCGCCGGCTCGTCATCCTGCGGCATGGGTGCCACCGCCGGCTCGTCGGCCGAGACGGCTGCTCGTTCCGGAGCCGGCTCCGCTCCGGAATCGGGAGCGGGCTCTGTGGCGGGCGTGGTCGGCAGGTCCTCGAGCGACGGGGCCGCCGACAGGTCTGGGCCACCCGCGATCGCCCTGGTGGCTCCGCGATTCGCCGGCGGGAGGAGAAAGGCGGCCTGTGTGGGCAGCCACGTGCGAATCCCTGCCGTGTCTTCCCATCCCATCCACATCAGGCCGATCAGGATGCCGAGCACGATCGGGATCGCCATCAGCCCGCCCAGCACGATGCCGACGAGCTGGCCGATGCCCCCGCGCTTGCCCGCCCTGCCCCCCGGCCGTGACTTCGAAGCCGCGATGGTGACCGAGTCGTCACGGCCACCGCTGGCAGCGGCCGCCGCGGCGACGCCTGCCGCCGCCGTGCCGAAGTCGATGATGTCAGCCTCCTCGGAGGCTTCCGCGTCTGACTCGGCAAAGGTGACCGATTCGACGATTTCATCCTCGGGCGACTCGGGCTCGCCGACCGCTCCGAAGAACGCCTCTGCGGCCTCCGTACTCGCCTCGGAATCCTCGCCGACGAACCCTCCTCCCTCGACCTCGCTGGCCGACTCGATCCCCGAGTGCCCCGTGCCGATCTCGATGGCCTCGGGATCGAAGGCCGATTCGGATTCGTCGTCGAAGCCGTCCAGTCCGTCCACATCGCCCGGCTCATCCGGCGCGAAGACGGCCAGCGGCGCGGGAGCCACTGGTTCGTCCGCCGGGTCGTCCAGCCATGCATTCACCAGCGCATCATCCGCGGTTGATTCGAGCAGGGGCACCTCCGGCGTGCCTCCGGCGACGACTGGCTCCTCGGCGAACGACCGCTGGACCGGCTCGTCGGAGGCGGAGGCATCGAGGGCATCGTCGAGCGTGGCATCGAGCGCGGCATCAAGCGGGGCATCGTCAAACGTAAACGCGAACTGGTCGGTTTGATCCGCCGGGGGATCCGACTCGAGGTCAGCCCAGGGGTCGAAGCCGTCTTGCTTGTCGGTGTCGTCGCGGTTGTCGTCAGCCATCGCTCTCGCTCCAGGGGGAACACCCATCCCAACGGTGCCGGGATTGTACCAGCGGGATTTTCCAGGGGCGCGGCGGCGACCGGCCGGTCAGGCTCACAGCCCGTAGGCCCGTCCGTACCGCTCCCGGAGGCTCTCCGCCAGCCACGTGCCCGACACAGGCATCCCGGTCGCCCGCTCGATCAGGGGCTCCGATTCCAGCATCCGGCCCGCGGCATGCACCTCGCGCCGGAGCCAGCCACGCAGTTCGTCGAACCGTCCGGTGGCGAGCCCCGCGTCGAGATCCGGGATCGCCCGCCGGATCGCCGCCAGCAGCTGCGATGCAAACATGGTGCCCAGCGTGTAGGTCGGAAAGTAGCCGATCAGCCCAGCACTCCAGTGGATGTCCTGGAGCACGCCGTGGGCGTCGTCCGGAGGACGCATCCCGAAGTCCCGCTCGAAGCGTTCGTTCCAGGCGTCGGGCAGGTCGTCGACCGCGAGTTCGCCGCGCACCACGGCCCGCTCCAGATCGAACCGCAGCATGACATGCAGGTTGTAGGTCACCTCGTCGGCTTCGACGCGGATGAACGAGGGCCGCACCACCATGAGCGCATCGTGAAACTCCTCGATGCCGACCTCGCCGAGTGCCTGGGGAAACGCAGCCTTGGCCAGCGGCAGGCACCAGTTCCAGAAGGGCCGTGACCGGCCGATGAGATTCTCCCAGAGCCGCGACTGCGACTCGTGGATGCCAAGCGACGCCGACTCGCCGGGAGGTAAGCCGTACCACTCGCGGGGCAGCCCCTGTTCGTAGAGGCCGTGCCCCGCCTCGTGGAGCACGCCGAACAGGGCCGTGGGCAGGAAGCGGTCGTTCCACCGGGTCGTGATCCGGCAGTCGTCCGGGCCGAGCGAGGTGCAGAAGGGGTGCGCGGTGGTGTCGAGCCGTCCGCGGTTGAAGTCGAACCCGATCCGCTTCGCGACCTCGCGAACGAACGCCTGCTGCGCGTCGACCGGATACACCCACTGCGAGAACAGCCCATCATCGGGCCGCCGGGACGAACCGATGCAGGCCTGCACGAGCGGCACGATCGCCTCCCGGAGCGGCGCGAACCGCTCAGCCACGCCGCGCCATCGCGCTCCGGGCTCGTAGTCGTCAAGCAGCGCGTCGTAGGGATCGAGATCGGGCCGCTGGCAGGCCGCCTGCTCCCGCTTCAGGGCGAACATCCGCACCAGGTGGGGCCTGAGACCCGCCCACGACGACGACGCCCGGGCGGCGACCCAGGCCTGCTGCCCCTCCACCCCCGCACGGGCCAGCTCCTCGACGAGCCGCTGCGGCAACCGGGCCTGCTTCTCGACGTCACGTTTCAGCAGGCGGATCGTCGCCCGCTGCTCGGGAGTACCCGCGGTGGCGAGCGACGACCCGGCCAGCCGCTCCAGGCGGTCGGCCTGCTCGGGGAGCGTCCGCTGCCGGTGAACGATGGCCGCCATCTCCGCGGCCTGATCCGCCCGGTGTGCCGCGGCGGCGGGGGGCAGCATCGTCTGCTCATCCCAACCGAGGACCGCCTCCACGCTGGCCAGAACGGCCGTCCGCCGCGCGTGTCCGCAGGCTGCCCCAAACAGCTCATCAGGCGAACGGGGGCGGGGTTCGGAAGGCGTCGGCTGGTTCATCAGCCGGAGTATGATCGCCGGAGCAGGTGATCCGCAAACCTCGGCCCCGTCACGGGCCCTGCAGAACGTCGACCGCATGCCCTTCCCTGGAGCCTCTCATGCTCGATGCCTTGGTGATCGCCCCCCACCCCGACGACGCGGAACTTGGCATGGGGGGCACGATCGCCCTGATGCTCGCGCAGGGCATGTCGGTGGGCATCCTCGACCTGACCGACGGCGAGCCCACCCCCCGAGGATCGGTTGAGATCCGGACCCGCGAAACGGCCGCGGCGTCGGCTGCTCTTGGCATCACCTGGCGGGAAAACCTCGGCCTGCCCAACCGCCGTCTCCGAGCCAGCCTGCGGGCCCGCGGATCGCTGGCTGGGGTGATCAGGCGTTCGCGTCCGCGGTGGCTCTTCGCGCCCCACTGGGTGGATGCCCACCCTGACCACGTGGCCGCAACGCGACTG
Source organism: uncultured Planctomycetaceae bacterium (assembly GCA_903958265.1). GTDB lineage: Bacteria > Planctomycetota > Planctomycetia > Pirellulales > UBA1268 > QWPN01. Next base: position 2,683 of record CAJBSQ010000405.1, on the reverse strand, counting down.
GTCGAGGCGGCGCGGTTCTGGGCCAAGTTGACCAAGTGCGATTTGGACGGCGAGCCATGGCACCCCGAACGGATCTACCACTACGCCTGCGTGCACCTCAAGACGGTCCGCAGGCCGTCGTTCGTCGTCGATATCTCGTCGACCTGGAACCTCAAGTGCCGCAGCCTGGCCTGCTACGCCAGCCAGTTCCCCCAGCCCACCGGCACTCCCGGCGTGCTCGATCGGGTCGCTGCCGCCGACGCCTGGTGGGGATCGGTGATCGGCACGTCGCACGGCGAACCCTTCTGGGCGCGAGAGCCCGTTGCCCTGCGGACCTTCTCGGGTCTGTTCTGACCACGCTCCCCGCGCCGTCGCCGGCGCCTGCCAGGGTCCGCGAACCGGCCCCGTTCGCCGCCGCGGTCGGCACAGACTTCCCAGAGTCGTGGGGAAATCCCCCGGTCCCCGCCACTTCGAGGGCGACTGGCCCGATCGCGGAGACTTGGCGAGCGCGAGCTGGAAGCCTGCGGTCGCAGCCGATCCGATGCCGATACCCGAAAGGGTGGCCGACTCATCTGGCCACGGCGTTCGCCCCGAGGACACTCATGGCCGCCCGTGACATCAACGTGATCGCACTCGTCAAAGGGGGCGAGCGCTACGTTTTTCTTTACGACGACGAAAGCTGTGACCAGGCGATCGAGGCCTTGGCACGACACGCCGCCAATCCCGAGCTGAGTTTCTCCTGGTACGACGCCGCGGTGCTCGGCCAAAAGGTGCGACAAAACACCCCTCGGCCGCGGCGGCTGCGATTCGTCCCCCGGGCCGATCGCCCCGCGTGACTCGGCGGTCACCCCAGCCATGCCATCCCGAGCCTCCGAACGCGGGCCGTTCTCCGCGGCGATCGAACGGTTCCTCAGGCACATGGCCGCCGAGCGCGGCGGCTCACCGCTGACGATCAAGAGCTACCGCGAGGATCTGCTCCAACTCGAGGAGTTTCTCGTCTCGGCCGGTTGCCCTTCACCGGGCGACGCCTCCAGCGTGATCCTGCGGCGGTTTGCCGCCGGGCTGCACGCCGCCGGATACGCCCCTTCCACGGTGGCCCGCAAGCTGGCCAGCATGCGGAGTTTCTACGCCTTCGGCCAGCGCGAGGGGTGGGTGCGGGCGAACCCGGCCAAGCCGCTCCGCAGCCCGCGCCGTCCGCGGAAGCTGCCAAAGTTTCTCACGGGGGATGAGATCAGTCGCCTGCTCGCGGCGCCTCACCCGGGGCAGGCTGGCGGTCTGAGGGACCGGGCGATCCTCGAGCTGATGTACTCCGCAGGCTGCCGCGTGCGGGAGCTCGTCACGATCGACGACGGTGATCTCGACCTGCGAAACGGCACGGTGCGGATCCGCGGCAAAGGGCGGCGCGAGCGTCACGGGATCGTGGGCTCGCACGCGCACGCGGCGGTCCGGGCGTGGCTGGCAGCCCGGCCCACGTCTCCGGGCGGTGGAAAAGCCGCAACGCGAGCGGTGTTCACCAACAAACTCGGCGGCAGGCTCTCGGTGCGGGGCGTCGCGCGGCTGCTGGAAAAGCATCTCGCCGTGGCCGGGCTCGCCGGCAAGGCCAGCCCCCATACGCTCCGCCACAGCTTCGCCACGCACCTGCTCGACGCCGGGGCCGACATCCGGAGCGTGCAGGAACTCCTCGGCCACAAGAGCCTCGTCACCACGCAGATCTACACCCACGTCACGACCAGTCGTCTTCTCGAGGCCTTCGACAAGGCCCATCCGCGGGCGCGGTGAGCGGGGCCCACCCCGGCGTTGGTGCCGGCACGAAGATCTGCACCGCTGCGAGCCTGCGGGGGGGAGGAGCCTGCGGGGTTCTTCAGACCAGCCCGCGGCGGACGGCCCACACGGCGGCCTGCGTGCGGTCGCTGACGGCGATCTTTCGCAGGATATTTTGCACGTGCTCTTTGACCGTCTCCACGCTGATCGTCAGGGACTGAGCGATCTCCTTGTTGGAGAGACCCAACGCCATGTGCCTGAGCACCTGCGTCTCCCGCTGCGTCAGCGGGATGTCCGGGTCGGCCGTGGCTACGCGATTGGCCATCGTGGTGGCGACCCGCCGCAGTTCTCCCGCCTTCATCGGTAGTTGGCCGGCGGCGGCGCCGGTGATCGAGGTGAGCAACTCGCTCCGCGTGCACCCCTTGAGCATGTAGTCGTGGGCCCCGCCGGCCACGGCCCGGGCGACGTAGGTCGGATTGTCGAACGTCGACAGCATCACGCAGCGGATGGCCGGCATCTCGGCCCGGATCTTCTCGAGGGCCAGCAGCCCGTCCTTGCCCTGCATGCGGATGTCGAGCAAGACGACGTCGGGCTTCGCCTTCTTGCAGACCTTCACGGCCTCTTCGCCACTCGTCGCTTCGCCGACGATTTTGACGTCAGAACCGGCCAAAAGACTCACCAGCCCGCGACGGACCACCTCGTGATCGTCCGCAATCACCACCTTGATCGCCATGTGCCTCAAACCCTTCCGCGACTGGTCGCCGCACTACGTTCCCAATGGCCTCTTCGACGTCAAACTCTACACATTCAACATTTTGGATTCAACTCTCACCCGCCGCTCCAGCGCTATGCGTCGGCACCGCCGCCAAAACGGAGGACGCTGCGTTGCGAGTGTATCGAGGACACCACGCCGGCACACCCTCCCCATGAGCGATGCCTGCTG
>CAJBSQ010000404.1 GCA_903958265.1 uncultured Planctomycetaceae bacterium | reverse complement strand
GACTCCTACTCGCTCGCGCCGGTCGGCGGCACCAACTACGGCGCCTACCGCAAGCGGGCCGAGGGGCAAAACACGCTCGTCATCAACCCGACGGCCAACGACTACCTGTCGTCGTCCGACGCCAACGAGCGGGCTCTCAACGCCGACCAGGTCTACAAGGACGCCACGGGGAAGCCGGCCTACGCCGAGGTGATCAAGAGCCTCTCGACCGACCTCCAGTCGATCGGCGTGGTCGATCTCACAAACCTCTACTCCAAGATGCGGGTCTCGACGGTGCAGCGCGGATTCACGCTCGACCGCACCGACGGATCCCTGCTCGTGCAGGACGAGATCACCGCGGCGACCGCGCCGGACATCTGCTGGTTCATGCACCTGCCGGTGGCCTATGCCAACCGGGCGTCTCAGATCGCCATCAGCGCGGACGGCAAGACGGCCACGGTGACGATCGGCACGAACCGCCTCCAGCTGCGGATCCTGGCGGGCACCGGCGCGACCTTTTCGGTGTCGGAGGCGGCGCCGCTGCCGAGTTCCCCGAACCCGTCCGGCCAGGCGGGCACCAGCGGCGTCTGCAAGCTCACGATCCGCTACACGGGCACGACGAGCGAGCGGCTCGCCGTCTGGATGGTGCCGCTGAAGTCGGGCCAGGCGGCCCCGACCACGGCTCCCGCGGTGGCGGCGCTGGCCGCCTGGGTGCCAAAGGCCAACCGCCAGGCCTGGGCCGGCGACCTCGACGGCTATGCGTCAGCGTCGATCGGCGATGCCTCAGCCTCCGCGTCGACGTGGTCGAACCAGATCGTGAGGGCCACGGGCCTGGCGATGAAGCCGCTCGACTCGTCCACGGCCAACCGCGTGACGCCCGTCACCCTGACGCTCCCGCTCACAACCGGCGAGTCGGTGACCTGGGCGAAGCTCGCGGTCGGCCTGAAGTCGACCGGCGCGACCACCAGCAGTGATCTGCTGTACCTCGACTCCACGACCGGCCAGACCTACGCCTCGCTGGGCTGGGCCGCGATCGATGCCAATGCCACGTCGCGGGAACTGACGCTGTCGTCGGCCCAACTGGCCTCGTTGCAGGACGGCACGCTCAATCTCGCCCTCTCATCCAACACGACCGTCGACTGGGTGCACCTCCAGTACGCCACCGTCGGAGGAACGACCGTTGAGGACGTCGTGATCTCCGTCGCGACGGGCGTCACGCAGACCGACGCCACCGAGCGGTCGGGGGCCATTCGGCTCGTGAAGCGGGGCGCCGGCACGCTGGTGCTCACCGCGGCGAGCACCATCGCCGGGGGAATGGTCGTCGAGCAGGGCACCGTGATCGTCCGAAATGCCTCGGCGCTCGGTGGAGGTGTGGTCGACGTGCGTGGCGGAGCCACGCTCGTGCTCGACATCGGCACCGCCGGTGTCGACGTGGCCTCACTGCTCGTGGCCACAACCGGGAAGGTTGATGTTGGCATGGGCCGCCTGACCATCAGTGACGGCTCGGCCGAGGTGGCCACCATCCGCCAGCGTCTCGTGGCCGGCCGGATGGACGGCACCTGGACGGGCTCGAGCGGCATCCTGTCGGCCGCTGCTGCCGTGGCTGCGGTCAGAAGCCGATCGGTGGGATGGCTCGACCACGGAGACGGCTCGCTGACCGTGGCCTTCGCGGCCCCTGGCGACACCAATCTCGACGGCACCGTCGACGTGCTCGACGTTGCCAACTTCGTGACCATCGGCAAGTACAACGCGGGCGACGCCGGCGGTGTGGCGAAATGGGCCGACGGCGACTTCACCTACGACGGCCTGGTCGATGCCCTCGATCTCTCCGAGTTCATCTCGAGTGGCCTGGTGGACGCCGGCTCCTACCTCGACGAGACGCTCGTCGCGGTCGGCTACCGCCAGGCAAACGCCTGGAGCAGCGGCTTCAATGGCGAAGTCACGATCGCGAACCAGGGCGCGACGGCGATCTCGGGCTGGACGCTCGAGTTCGATCTCGCCGCCTCCATCACCAGCGTCTGGAACGCCACGATCATCAGCCACGTGGCTGGGCACTACGTCATCCAGCCGGTGTCGTCGAACTGGACGATCGCCGCGGGCGCCTCAGTCAGTTTTGGCCTTCAGGCCTCGGGACCGGCGGGCACGGCGCCGCGAAACAGGAAGTTCAACGGGATCGCGGTGTAGAGCATCGTCCCCGGCGCAAGGCCACACCGGAAACCTCCGGAAAGGCCTCGCTCAGTGGCGGGGTCGCACAGATATGCGACATCCCGGGCCTCCGATTTCGGCTACAAGATTGAGCTTGGTAGCGGCGGGTTTGCGATCACTCGTGGGGAGGCGGTTCCATGACGTTCTCGAGGCTTGGCCGTGTGGTTCGCGGAGCGATGCTCGTCGGTGCGAGCATCATGCCGGTGGCCGCATCGGCGCAGTCGGTCTGGCTCCCCACGTCGGGATCGACGCCGTGGATCACGGGCACCGCCTGGAGCGACGGCATCATTCCCAGCGCTGTCGATGCAGTGACGGTGTTTCCGACCGCCGGCCCCACGGTTTTGCTCGACGACACCGCGGTCACCGTCGGCACGATCAGCCAGACGACGGCGTCCGGCAACGTGGTGATCGGATCCACGGGCACGGCAGGCTCGGTGACCGACTGGATCGACCTCGCTGTGACCAGCGGCGTGCCCACGATCAGCGTCAGCGGCGGCAATCTCTACATGTATGCACAGCTATCCGGCAGCCAGGGGCTTCAGAAAAATGGGGGCGGCATCTATTCGCCCCGCTACAACTCGCTCGACTTCACCTACACCGGCACGAACTACTTCAATGGCGGCGTGATCCAGATCGCCCGCGGCGGCCATCTTGGCAACGCTGCGAATCCGATCGAGGTGCTCGCCACCACCAACCTGCAGAACTACGCCGCGACGACATTCGACGCCGCGCGGTCGATCTCGGTCGCCAACGGCACGGTACTCACGGCCCAGAACGGGGCCGCGAGTAACTCGCTGACCCTGAACGGCCCGATCACCGGGGGCGGCGGCCTCACCCTCACCACCGGCAGTTTCGCCCTCAATGGTGCGAACACCCACACCGGCACCACGACCATCCGCTCGGCCACCGTAACGCTCGGACCTTCGAGCCCCCTCTCGACGACGGCGCTTACCCTCCAGACGTCGGCCACCAACACCGGCGGCAGCCGGATTGACCTCGGCGGGCAGTCGCAGGCGGTCTCGTTGCTGACGCTGTCGCTGGCGAACAACAGCCCGCTCCAGGCAACCAACACGTTCCTGAACGGCTCTCTCGCCGTCACGGGGGGCAACCTCACGGTGAACTCCGGCGCCGCGACGGCGCGGAGCGGAACCACGCAGCTCAACCTCGGCGGCCTCTCGGCATTCTCGTACACCAATGCGACCGCCCCGTTCGCGATCAACACCACCGGCACCCAGGCGAGCGGCACGTTCGCCACGGTTGTGAACCTGCCCACCGTCGGCACCGCCTCGGTCACCGCGTCGCACGTGCAGGTGGGCAACTCGGCCAACGGCCCGGCCGCGAGCACGTCGAGCCTCGGGCTCGGCCAGACCAACACCCTCAACACCGGCACGCTCACGATCGGCGCCTATCGCGGCAACGGCTCGGTCGCCTTCCAGCCGGACGTCACCGGGGGCACGCTCACGCTCCGGGGCATTGACGGGGGCGACAGCCGGGTCGACAACGTGTACGTGGGCTACAAGTCGGGCGGCGACAACTTCGGCAAGGGCGTGCTCGACGTGTCGGCCGGCTCGATCGACGCCAGGGTGACAAACTTCACGATCGGCCAGTACATCGTCTACGCCTCGAGCAACCAGACGGGCACGTTCAGCATGACGTCGGGCACGCTCGACACGACCACGCTCACCCTCGGCACGGTGATCGTCTCGACCGGGAGCGTGGGCACGCCACCCATCTCGAGCATCTTCAACCAGGCAGGGGGCACGGTGAAGGCCGCCACGGCCGTCTTCGGCAACAACGCCGGCACGGCCGGCGTCGGCAATGCCCCGACCTTCACCTCGGTCTACAACCTCTCGAGCGGCACGCTCGCCCTCGGAAGCCTCGCCGCCGGCGCGGGCACCTCGGGCACCGGCTCGCAGCGGCTCTTGAACTGGAACGGCGGCACGATCGCGACCTATGACGCCGCGACCGACCTGACGATGAGCGGCACCTCCGGCGCCGGGGGGGCCTTGATCGTGACGCTTGGCGGCAGCGACCCCAAGACCTTCGACATCGGAGCGGGCCGCACCGCGACCCTCGGCGACTATGTGACGCTCACCGGCTCCGGCGGCTTCACGAAGGCGGGTGCGGGCACGCTCGTGGTCGGCAGCCAAACCGGCGCCACGGCGACGTACGCCGGTCCGACGACGGTGGTTGGGGGCACGCTCGTGCTTGCCACCGGCTCGGCCGTGGGCTCGAGCCCGATCGCCGTAGCGGCTGGCGCGACGGCCCGCATCGCGGGTTCCACCTCGACCACCCTTGCCGGCCTCGACCTTTCGGCCAACGGCCTGATGGACGTCACGACCGGCCTGCTCACGATCAGCAGCGGCATGACGGCCCCCCAACTCGTCGCCGAGCTCCTCGAGGGCCGCGGCAACGGCTCCTGGAACGGCACGAGCGGCATCACGTCCAGCGTGGCCGCCGCCGAGGTGGCCTTGAACATTCCGCGGGCGGTGGGCTGGCTCGACAACGGCGACGGCTCCATGACCGTTGCCTACGCGGCACCGGGCGATACCAACATCGACTGGGTGGTCGACATCCTCGACGTCGCCAACTTCCTGGTGCCGGGCAAGTTCAACACGGGCGCCCCGGCGACCTGGCTGGAGGGCGATTTCAACTACGACGGCATCGTCGACATCCTCGATACGTCCGGCTTCTTATCCACCGGCCTGTACGACGTCGGCAACTACAACACGCCCCCCGCCGTCGGAGGCATCGCCGCCGTGCCCGAGCCTTCGGCGTGGGCACTGGTGGGAGCCGGGATCGTGGCGGCCGTGGCCGCGCGACGCCGACGTGGCCTGATGGGCTGATCACGGGCTGATCACGGGCTGATCGTGGCCTGATCACGGCAGCGACTCGTGCGGGTGGGTGTCAATGGCCGTCGCGTCGGCCACGCCTGCGGGGCGAAGCCTCACACGCCGTGCAAGCCGGACAACCGTTGCGGTCGCTGCCTGCGGTTCCCTGCGACGTTGTCGACCACGCTTTCCGCCGTGGCCTAGGCTCATTACGATCGGGCTTCCTCGCCGATCGAGTTCGCCCCGGAGCCCATGCATCCCATGACCCAACCCGTCCGCGTCGGCATCGTCGGCCTTGGCACCGTGGGCTCGGGTGTCGTCCGCCTGCTCATGGAGTCGGCCGACCACATCACGAGGCATGCAGGCAGGCCGATCGTCGTGGAGCGGGCGGTCTGCCGCGATCCGGCCCGAGACCGTGGGCTGCGGCTGCCAGCCGATCGCGTGTCGACCGACATCCGCGATGTCTCCCGCGACCCCTCGATCACGGTGGCGGCGCTGCTCGTCGGCGGACTCGAGCCGGCCCGCTCGATGATGATCGACCTCCTCGAGCACGGGAAGGACGTGGTCACGGCCAACAAGGCGCTGCTCGCCGAACACGGCCCTGAACTCTTCGAGCTCGCCCGGAAGAAGGGCCGCTCGATCGCCTTCGAGGCCGCCGTCGCTGGCGGCATCCCGATCGTCGCCGCGATCGCCGAATGCCTGGCGGCCAACCGCATCGAAAGCATCCGCGGAATCCTTAACGGCACGAGCAACTTCATCCTCTCGACCATGGAGGAAGAGGGGGCCGACTATGCCGACGTGCTGAAGCTCGCTCAAGCAAAGGGGTTTGCCGAGGCCGATCCCGCGATGGATGTGGATGGTACTGACGCCACGCAGAAGCTGGCCATCCTCGCGCATCTCGCCTTCGGCGTCTGGGTGCCATGGGGCGACATCCCGCGAACGGGCATCGAGGGCGTCGATAGCGACCTGATGGCCTACGCCGGCGAACTTGGCTACCGCATTCGGCTGGTGGCCGTGGCGAGCCGCAGCGGCGGCAAGCTTGCCATGCGGTTGGCCCCGGCACTCGTCAAGGTGGGCACACCGCTCGCCGAGACGCGGGGGGCCTACAACGCGGTGAGTCTGGTGGGCGACGCCGTCGGCCGGATGTTTTTTCACGGCTTGGGTGCCGGCCAGATGCCCACGGCGTCGGCAGTCGTGGCCGACATCATCGACACGGTGGTGGGCCGGGCAGCGATCACTTTCCGCACCACGGGCGTGCTCGATACCGACGGCCCGGCGGCCCGGATGGGCGGCATGGACACGCTGGAGAAGCACTTCCTCAGGGTCTGCGTCAACGACCTGCCCGGCGTGCTCTCGCGGATCACGGGCATTCTCGGCGAGCACGGCATCTCGATCGCCTCGGTGATTCAGCACGATCCGTCGGGGGCGAGCGGTGCCGCGGTGCCGCTGGTCATCATGACTCACGCCTGCAGCACCGCCGCCGTCGAGCGGGCCGTGGCGCACATCGACGCCTCCGACGTGGTGTCGGGCAAGACCGTCTGCCTGAGCGTTCTCGACGAGTGACCCGGCCACGAAAGGCATCTCCATGAAGTTCGTGATCGTGATCCCCGATGGGGCCGCCGACGAGCCGCAGGAATCGCTGGGCGGGAAGACACCGTTCCAAGCCGCCCGCACGCCGGCTCTCGACGCCCTTGCCGCCCGGGGATGCGTCGGCCTCACCAACCACGTTCCCGAGAGCCTTCCGCCAGGTTCGGAGGTGGCCTGCATGAGCCTGATGGGCTACGACCCGCTGGTCTCGTTCACCGGCCGGGCACCGCTGGAGGCCGCCGCCCAGGGCATCCACCTCGGTCCCCACGACTGGGCCGTGCGGTGCAATCTGGTGACCGTGGTCGGCGACACGATGGACGACTTCACTGCGGGGCACGTCACCAGCCCCGAGGCGACCGAGCTGCTGGCCGCCGCCCAGAAGGGGCTCGAGGCCGACTTTCCAGAACTCGCCGGCTCGTGGTCGTTCGTGCCTGGGGTGAGCTACCGCAACCTGCTCATCCATCGTGGCACCGGTGGCCCGCCGCCGTTCGACGGCAGCCTGCGGGCGACGCCGCCGCACGACCTGATGGACAAGTCGGTGGCTGACGACTTCCCGCGGGGCGCCGGCAGCAGGCTGCTCACCGACATCATGTCGGCGAGTGCGACGTGGCTGGCAGACCACCCTGTGAACCGTTCCCGCATCGCGGCCGGCAGACGGCCGGCCACGCATGTCTGGCTGTGGGGCGTCGGCCGGGCGCCTGCATTCGAGCCCTTCGTCTCGAAATACGGCACGTCTGGCACGATGATCACCGCCGTCGACCTGCTCCGCGGCCTCGCGGCGCTCGCCGGCTGGAAGCGGCTGGAGGTGCCCGGGGCCACTGGCTACCTCGACACCGACTACGCGGCCAAGGGCCGGGCGGCGATCGCCGAGCTCGCCACGGCAGACCTCGTCTGCGTCCACGTCGAGGCCCCCGACGAGGCGAGCCATCAGGGCGACGCCGCGGAGAAGGTGAAGGCGATCGAGGAAATAGATGCGAAGATCGTGGCTCCGATCGCCTCCCACCTCGCGACGCTGGGCGAGCACCGGATCCTCGTCTGCCCCGACCACCCGACGTTCATCGCCACCAAGACCCATTCCCGAGGCCACGTGCCCTTCGTCATGGCCGGTACGGACATCCCCGCCTCCGGGCAGACGACGTACGATGAAATCGCCGCCGCCTCGGGCCGGCGAATCGAGCCCGGCTGGCAGCTGATGGGTGACTTCCTGAAAAAAGGTGTCAGCCACCAAATCTAGGTCGTTTGCCCATTGCCTCGATTTGCTGGCTTGCCCAGATTTGGTGGCTGACACCATTTTGAAACGGAGCGAATGAGATGGCCCTCGTCGTGCAGAAGTTCGGCGGCACCAGCGTCGCCGATGCATCCAAGATCAAGGCGGCCGCCCACAAGGCGATCGCGCGGCACCGGGCGGGCGACCAGGTGGTCGTCGTGGTCAGCGCCATGGGCCACCAGACCGACATCCTCGTCGACCTCGCCAAGCAGATCACCGACCGACCGAGCGCCCGCGAAATGGACATGCTCCTCTCCACCGGCGAGCAGGTCAGCGTGGCCCTGTTCGCGATGGCGATCCAGGCCGCCGGCCACAAGGCGGTGAGCCTCACCGGAGCGCAGATCGGCATCCGCACCGACTCGACCCACACCAAGGCGCGGATCAAGTCCATCTCGACCGATCACGTCAAGCAACTCCTCGACTCGGGCGCGATCGTGATTGCGGCGGGATTTCAGGGCATCGACCAGAACGGGAACATCACCACGCTCGGCCGCGGCGGCTCCGACACCACCGCGGTGGCCCTGGCCGCCGTGCTCGACGCCGATCTCTGCGAGATCTACACCGACGTCGACGGCATCTACACCACCGACCCCCGCATGCTTCCCGACGCCCGCCGCCTGGGCTCGATCGCCTACGACGAGATGCTCGAACTGGCCAGCCTCGGCGCCGGCGTGATGCACTCGCGGTCGATCGAGTTTGCCAAGAAATTTGGCGTGAAGGTGGTCGTGCGGTCGAGCTTCAAGGACATGCCGGGCACGCTGATCCTGGCGTCTGACCAGGCGGTGAAGCGGCCGGTGAGCGGCATCGCCCTCGCCAAAGACGAGGCCCGAATCACGCTGGAGGGTGCGCCCGACCAGCCCGGCTCCAGCCACGCGTTGTTTTCCGCGCTCGCCGAGTCGGGGATCGCGGTCGACATGATCGTGCAGAACGTGGGGCAGGGGGGCCGTGCCGACATCTCGTTCACCGTCCCCGAGGACGACCTCGCCGAAGCGCTCGACCGGACCGAACGGGTCGCGAAGACGATCGGTGCCGAGGGGGTGTCGCACGACCACCGGATGGCAAAGGTCTCGGTGGTGGGCGTGGGCATGGAGGCCGAGGAGGGGGTTGCCGGGCGGATGTTCTCGGCACTGTCGGCCGAGAAAATCAATGTGCACATGATCACCACTAGCGAAATCAAGATCTCGGTGCTCGTCGATCGCACCAACGGCCCTGCGGCTGTCCAGGCGGTTCATCACGCGTTCAGACTCCACGACGCCAATGGCGAGCCTGCCGCAAGCAGCGCGGGAGGCCCGCTGGCCAAGTCGAGCCCGCTCGACGTCGTTCGCCGCCTCGAGGGGATGGAAGACCTCGCCATCGAGGACTGCCTGCTCGACTCGTCGCAGGCGCTCGTCACCTTCACCGACCTGCCCGACACGCCCGGCGTGGCGGCCGACGTATTCGAGGAGGTGGGGAGAGCAGGGCTGGTCGTCGACATGATCGTGCAGAGCCACCCGCGAAACGGCCGGGCCGAGATCTCCTTCACGGTGCCCGCGGCGAGCCGCGACAAGGCGATCGACGTGGCCGGACGGATCGCGAAGGCGCGGGGCGCCACGGCCGCCGACGTGCCGCACGTCGCCAAACTCTCGATCACGGGCGTGGGTATCCGCAGTCATGCTGGTGTGGCCGACCGGCTTTTCAAGCCGCTGGCCGACGCGGGGGTGAACATCGACCTGGTGAGCACCAGCGAGGTCCGCCTCAACGTGATCGTGGGAGCGAAGCACGGCGAGAAGTCGCTGGAGGTGCTCCGCAAGGCCTTTGGCGTCTGACGGCGGCCGCCGCTGTCGCATGGATGTGTGGCATCGGCGACCGCCCTGCGGGATTAGACTTTTCGGCATGGCCGCCATCGTGTGGATTGCCGCTGCGGTCATCCTGCCACTGGTCATGCTGGGCGGCGTGGCCGTGGGTGCCCCGGTCCCGCTGCTGCCCGCCTCGCCAGCCAGCGCGATCACCGGCGCCGCCGCAGACGCCGGCCACCTCGAACCCGTCGCTGGTGACGCCAGCCACCGGCATGCCTGCCGGGTGACAACGAACCGAAAGCCGCCCTATCCCTGGAACATCTCCCTACCGACGCGGACGACGGGGCCGATCCGCGCGGGCGACACGCTCCAACTGCGGTACTCCGCGCGGCTGATCGCCAGCAGCCACGAGACCGGCGAGGCGCAGATCGACGCCGTGGTGGAGGAGTCGGGCGGCGATCATCGCAAACTGATGGAGTGCTCTCATTCGTTCACCAAAGCGTGGACCGACGTTTCCGTGCCGTTTCGCGCCGACAAGGACGTGGCGGCGGGGGAGGCCCAGGCGGCACTGCGGTTTGGCTTCGCGCCGCAGACGGTGGAGATCGCGAACCTCGCTCTCGACAACCACGGCCCGACCGTCGACCCCGGCACGCTGCCCCGCACGATCCGTCGCTACCCCGGCTTCGAACCCGACGCGGCCTGGCGGGCGGCAGCCCGGGAACGGATCGACCGCGTCCGTAAGGCTGACCTCACGGTGACCGTGGTGGACGCCGGCGGGCAAGCGGTCTCGAACGCTCGCGTCCGCATCAGGCTCCAGCGCCATGCCTTCGCGCTGGGGACTTGCATCAAGGTTCCGAGGATCCTCGGCACGACGCCCGACGACGCCCGCTATCGCCAGACGCTGGAGCGGCACTTCACGAAGGCCGTCTTCGAGGATGACCTGAAGTGGGACCCCTGGGAGCAGGGCGGCGATGCCCACCGCGAGCGGGTGCTGCAGACGATCCGCTGGCTCCGCGACCACGGGCTCTCCCCACGGGGCCATGTCATGGTCTGGCCCTCGTGGGAACGCATGCCGGCCCGGCTACGGCCTCTGGAAAAGGATCCACCGGCGCTCCGCCGGGCGATCGAGGCCCGGGTCGAAGACCAGGCGCGGGCCCTCGCCGGCCTCCTCGACGAGTGGGACGTCGTCAACGAGAACTATGCCCACACCGACGCCACCGATCTTCTCGGCCGCGCCGCGATGGCCGATTGGTTCCGCATCGCCGCCCGCGAGACGCCGGGCACGCGACTGTTCTACAACGACTACGTCATGTTTCAGGGGGATGGCCCGGAGAGCCCCAGCGAGACGCTGTTCGCGATCCTCGCCGACCTGAAAAGGGCCGGTGCTCCGATCGGCGGTATTGGCGAGCAGGCCCACTTCGGCGGCAATCCGCCGGGCCCCGAGGCCGTGCTCGCCAAGCTCGACCGCTTCGCCACCCTCGGCCTGCCGATCCAGATCACCGAGTTCGACATCGACACCGCCGACACCGACCTGCAGCTCGCCTGGACCCGCGACTTCCTCCTCACGGTGTTCAGCCACCCGGCAGTGACGGGGGTGATCTCCTGGGGCTTCTGGGAGGGCTCGCACTGGAAACCGCGGGCGGCGTTCTGGGACCGCGACTGGAACCTGCGGCCCCACGG
>CAJBSQ010000403.1 GCA_903958265.1 uncultured Planctomycetaceae bacterium | reverse complement strand
TGCAGGACCCCATTTTCCAGGACCTCGAGGACTCCCTTGCATGCCCACCCATGACCTCCTCGTGATCGGCGGCGGCCCCGGCGGCTATGTGGCCGCGATCCGTGCCGCGCAGCTCGGGATGAATGCGGCCGTCGTGGAGAAGGAGCCGCAGCTCGGCGGCACGTGCCTTCGGGTGGGCTGCATTCCCTCGAAAGCGCTCCTCGAATCGAGCCACAAGCTCGAGGAGGTCCAGCACGACATGGCCTTGCACGGCGTTCGCGTCGAGGGAGTGGCGTTCGACCTCCCCACGATGATGAAGCGGAAGGAAGACGTCGTCGCCACGCTCGCCAAGGGAATCGAGGCGCTGCTGGCGAAGAACAAGGTCACCCGATACCGGGGATCAGGTCGGCTCGCCGGAGCCGGGCGGGTCGAGGTGATGGCCGCCGACGGCACGGCCACCGTGGTCGAGAGCCAGCGAATCGTCCTGGCCGTCGGCAGCCGCAGCGTCGTGCTCCCGGGCGTCGACGTGGACGGTCGGTTCGTGGGCACGAGCACCGAGGCCTTGGCGTTCGACGCCGTACCCGGACACCTTGTCGTGATCGGGGGGGGCTACATCGGCCTGGAACTCGGCACCGTCTGGCGGCGGCTGGGCGCGAAGGTGACGGTGCTCGAGTATGCCGACCGGATCCTCACGGGGATCGATGCGGAGATCGCGACGGAGGCCCTGACGCTCTTCCGTAAGCAGGGGCTCGATATCCGGCTGGGTGCGAAGGTGAAGCGGGCGCGGGCCGACGGCAACGGGGCTGTCGTGGAGTGCGAGGGGCAGGACCCGATCCGCTGCGACCGCGTGCTGGCTGCCACGGGCCGCAAGCCTGCGACCGACGCCATCGGCCTGGAGACGGTCGGCATCGCGACGGATCCGCGGGGCTTCATCCCGGTCGACTCCCAGTTCCGCACGGCGGCCCCGGGCATCTGGGCGATTGGCGACTGCATTCCTGGGCCGATGCTCGCCCACAAGGCGGAGGAGGATGGCGTGGCCTGCGCGGAGGCGATCGCTGGGAGATGGTCGCACGTCGATTACGACCTCGTGCCGGCGGTGGTGTTCACGCACCCTGAGATCGCCGCCGTGGGGAAGACGGAGGAGCAGCTGGTGGCGGCGGGGGTGGCGTTTAAGAAGGGCACGTTCCCGTTTCGGGCCAACGGGCGGGCCCGCACGATCAACGAGACGACCGGGAAGGTGAAGGTGCTGGCCGACGCGGCCACCGACCGCGTGCTCGGCATCCACATCATCGGGCCGGCCGCCGGTGACCTGATCGGCGAGGCGGCCGCTGCCCTGTCATTTGGTGCCACCGCCGAGGACATCGCCAGGGTCTGCCACGCCCACCCCACGCTTCCGGAGGCTCTCAAAGAGGCCGCGATGGCCGTGTCGGGCACCGCCATCCACGCCTAGAGCGCATTCGACACTCAGGCGAGGATCCCCTTCACGATCTTCCCGTGCACGTCCGTGAGCCGATACCGGCGGCCTTGGAACTTGTAGGTCAGCCGCTCGTGGTCGATGCCCAGCAGGTGGAGCAGCGTGGCATGGAAGTCGTGCACATGCACGCCGTCCTTGACGACGTTGTAGCCATACTCGTCGGTTTCACCGTAGGTCGTGCCAGGCTTGATGCCACCACCCGCCATCCAGATCGTGAAGCAGCGCGGGTGGTGGTCCCGGCCGAAGTCGGCGCCCGGCTTGTAGAGGCCCTGGCAGTAGTTGGTGCGACCGAACTCCCCTCCCCAGATCACGAGCGTGTCCTCGAGCATGCCGCGGGCGGCGAGGTCCTGCACGAGCGCGGCGGCCGGTTGGTCGGTCTGCTGGCACTCTTTGGCGATGCCCCCCTTCAGATGGCCGTGGTGGTCCCAGTCCTGGTGGTAGAGCTGGATGAACCGAACGCCTCGCTCAGCGAGCCGGCGGGCGAGCAGGCAGTTGGCCGCGAACGTGCCCGGGTTTCTCGCATCGGGTCCGTACGTGTCGAGCACGTGTGCCGGCTCGGTGGAGAAGTCGGTCACCTCCGGCACGCTCGCC
>CAJBSQ010000402.1 GCA_903958265.1 uncultured Planctomycetaceae bacterium | reverse complement strand
TGGCCAACCCCCGACTCGCCGGGGTGCAGGCGGTGCAGGCCGTCAGCGCCGATGGCTGGCTGGCGATCGCGCTGGCGGCGACCACTCAGGCCGGCGGTGGGCGGACCTCCGCCACGGCCATCAGGCCGCCCGAGGCGACCCAGCGGCTCCTCCGCCGCTGACGCGTCGCATAAACGTGCGACCACACGATCCGGCGGCGGCGTTCGATACAATCGGTTGCTGTCAGGTCGGCGCGACGACGCCGCCGGCGGTAAGGCGGCAGACATGCGGTGTTCAAGGTGCGGTGCCTGGATCCCCGTGGTGCTGCATGTGGTCTGGCTCGCCGTGGTTCTGCTGGCCAGCTGCGGGCCATGCCCGGCGGCCTCGACACTCGACCGAACCGGCCGATTCGCCATCCAGTGGTGGTCGCTCGATGAGGGGCTACCGGGGGCCCCGGTCAACGGCGTTGCCTTCGCCCCCGACGGGTCGCTGTTCTGCGCGTCGGCCAGTCGGATCACCCGATTCGACGGGGTCGCCTTCGACCCGTTGCCGGAGCGGCTCACCGCGCCGCTGCACGAGACGATCGGCAGCTTCTGGAACATCGGCTTCGACGGTGCCGGCCGGCTGTGGGTGCAGGGTAGCCATGCCGCCGCGGTGCTCGACGACAGCCGCAGGGCCGACGGGCGCCGCCGCTGGATGATCCACACGCACCCTGGCGGAAGGCTCACCAGCCTGGCCTTCGCGGCCGACGGCAGGCCGGTGGTCATCGGCCCCAACGTGGTGCTGGCCTACGACGGCCACAGGTTCCGCGAGATCGCCGCGGTGGTGCGGGACGACAAGCGGGTGCTGTGGCGCTACGGTGACATCGATCCCGTCGCAGGAACGCTCTGGCTGTGGGGCGACACGCTGCAGCAAAGCGACCTGCGGCGTGCCCTCGTGCCCCGCGGCACGGTCACACGACTCGATGTCCGGGAGGATCTCGCCACGGGCGGCGCTGTGATCTCGATGGGCTTCGGCGCAGCAGGACCAGTCGCCCTCTTGCCGGAGTGCGGGGCGGTCCGCCGCGACGGGGGCTGGGAGAAGCTGCCTCCAATCCTGCCCGACGCCGACTACCGGCGGAGCGGCAAGATCGCCCAGACCGCCGATGGCACCGTCTGGATCTCGAGCCACAACGGCATCATCGCCTGCCGCGACGGTGTGGCGGAGCAGGTCACCAGCGGGCTGCCGGGATTCTCGTTGCACACCGGAGCCCTCGTCGCCGACAAGGCGGGTGGCATCTGGGCCGCCTGCTCCGGCGGGTTGCTCGCCGTGCGACGAACCAGGCTCGAAGTGGCGTCGGTGGCCGACTGCCGGGCGGTGTTCGAGCGTGCCGACGGCTCGCTGCTCGTGGGAAGTCCGGGTGGCGTGGCGGTGATCGATGCTCCGGTTGGAGACGCCGCGCGGTCGATCGGAGTCTCGGTGCCCACGGCGATCGTCGAAGACGACGACGGCCGCATCTGGATTGGAACGCAAGACAACTTCATCCTCCGGATCGAGTCTGGCCGCGTGACGCAGGTGACGAAGCCCGCCGACCCCTTGCACGAACTCCGCAACATCAACGCCCTCGCCTGCGATGCTGGAGGTCGCATCTGGGCCGCCTCGGCCAACGGCCTGGCGGTGCACGATCGGAAGACCGACCGGTTCCGCACGCTCGCCCCCGACGACCGCACCGCCCGTCCCGTGGTCATCGGCCTCGCGGCCGAGCCCGATGGTTCGGTGCTGGCGGCGATCCAGAGCCGCGGCGTAGAACAATTCGCCGCCGACGGATCGGTGCGGCAGATCGTCACCGCGGCCGAGATGCCAGGCCGCCGCACGGTCGTCTTCCACCGCGATTCCCGGGGCGGACTCTGGATCGGCGGCGACCGTGGGCTGCTGCGGGTGGGGGCTCGAGGCGATCTGCTGCGGCTCTCGACCGCGACGGGCCTGGCGGAAGACGCGGTGCGGCAGATCGACGAAGACCGGCACGGCCGGCTGTGGGTCGCGATGCGCGGTGGCCACGTGCAGGGCCTCCGGCTCGACGACCTCGACGCCCTGGCCGCCGGAACCCTGTCGATCGTCCGCGGCGTGGTGCTCGGCCCGCTGGACGGCATCGGTGACGCCGAGTGCATCGGCCACTACTCCCGCCGGCTCGACCCTGCGGACCAGCGGCTCGGGCAGATCACGGTGCCCCTGTCGAACGGCGTGGCCCGCTTCGACCCGGCCGCGGTCGCGGCCGGACCGGCCGCCACCGCGAAGCCGCTGGTGGTCCGGGATCCGGCCACTCCCTCCGGCTTCCGCTTCTCGACGCCGGGCATCCAGTGGGGAGCGGCGTTGCAGCATCAGACCCGGATCGCGGGCGTCGATGCCGGCTGGTCGCCCCCGGCCCCCGGCGGCCGGCGTGACTATGCCTCGCTGCCTCCCGGCGACCACGCGTTTGAGGTACGGAGCATCAGCGGGGAGACCGACCGGGACTTTCCAACGGCAAGGCTGCCCATGGTGGTGAAGACGCCGTGGTGGCGCCGACCAGTGACGCTCGCGGGGTTCGCCGTCGGCCTGGCGGCGCTCGCGGCCGCGGTCGCCCGCGAACTGACCCGCCGCCGCACGCGCCGGGTGATCGCCGCGCTGGAAGGTCAGCGGGCGATGGATCGCGAACGGGCCCGCATCGCCCGTGACATTCACGACGGCCTCGGCGCGGGCCTGACGCGGATGGCGATGATGAGCGACCTGGCCCGAAAGGGTGCCGCCGCCCAGGCCAATCTGCCCGATCGACTCGACGCCATCTACCGCAGCGCTCGCAGCCTCGCTCGTTCGGTCGACGAGATCGTCTGGGCGGTGAATCCTCGCAACGACACCATCTCGCAGTTCGTCTCGTACGTCGTCCACGACGTCGAGGAGTTCGTACATGCGGGGGACCTCTCCCTGCGGCTCGACGTGCCCGACGGGCCGCCCGACGAGCGGCCCCTGCCGGCGAACGTGCGGCACCACCTCTGCCTCGCGATCCGCGAGGCGTTGCAGAACGTGCTACGGCACGCCCAGGCCACGCACGTCGATTTCTCGATCCGGCTCGTCGGCACCGCGCTCACGGTCGTCATTCGAGACGACGGGATCGGCTTCGCGACCGACGCACCGCCGGCAGCCGAGCAGGACGGCCTGGCCAACATGAAGCACCGCGTCAACGAGGTGGGCGGCATCGCCACCGTGGCGTCGGCGGCCCAGGCCGGCACCCGGGTAACGTTCACCGTGCCGCTCGATTTCCGATCCGGGGCAGGAGCCACACGCATGGCGGAGGCACAGCATGACACGTGAACCAGACCCCACGGAACCCGCCGACGCCGAGCCGATCCGCGTGGCCCTGATCGAGGACGACGCCGGCACGCGGGCCAGCCTTCGGGAAATCATCGAGAGTGCTGCCGACTGCCGCTTCGTGGGGGGCTTCCGCACCGTGGCGGAGTCCGTTGCCGGGCTCCCGGCCGTCGCCCCGAAGGTCGTGCTCGTCGACGTGAACCTGCCCGACGGCACGGGCGTTGACTGCGTGCGGCGGTTGGCGCCGACGATGCCGTCGACGGAGTTCGTGATGCTCACGCTCTATCAAGATGGCGACATCCTCTTCGACGCGCTGGCCGCCGGCGCCCACGGCTACCTGATCAAGCCCGTCCGCGTCGACGAACTGCTTGCGGCGATCCGCGACGTGGTCGAGGGGGGCTCGCCGATGTCGAGCATGGTGGCCCGCCGCATCGTCCGGTCGTTCGAGCGGCACGCCCCCGTGCACGTGGCCCCGCTCCCCAAGGGCAACGAGATGCTCGAACTCGCCCCCCGCGAGCGCGAGGTGCTTGAACTGCTCGCCGCGGGGGCGATGTACAAGGAGGTTGCAAAGCAACTGGGTGTCAGCCGCAACACCGTGATCACCTACATCCGCCGGATCTACAAGAAGCTCCACGTTCACTCGCGGCACCACGCCGTCGAGCGGTATCGCCGGATGCACTGACACGCGAGCCCGTCACCATGACTCACCCAGAAATCCGGTGCATCGCGCGAGCGCGGAAGCGGATCGCCTGCCTCCTGCTGGCATGGCTGCTCGCGACCATGGCCGCAGCCGCTGCCCCGCCGCCCGATGGCGGCCACCCCGTGGTCGCCGCCGATGCCCTGGCGAAGGGAATCTTCAGCGCGGAGGACGGCCTGGCGACCGGATCGTTCGGCCCGCGGGCGGCCGACGACGGCGGTCCGGCGGCCTGCTGGTCGATCGACGTCGCCAGGCCCGGGCCGCGGCTCTGGTCGGTGCAGCTCTCGATCCCGATCGAGGAGCCGGTGGCGGCGGGCGATGCCGTGTTGATCTCGTTGTGGGCCCGCAGCCCGAGGCCGCCGCCGAGCGGCACTCCCGGCGGGATCATCGCGATTGAAAACAAGGTCCCGGGCAGCCCGAAACTTGGCATGGGGGGCTTCACCGCCGACGGCGACTGGCGACGGATTGACATGCCATTTCTGTCGGGCGTGGAGGCGATCCCCGGCAAGGCCATGCTCGTCTTTCAGCTGGGGGAACGGCCGCAGCAGCTGGAGATCGCCGACCTGCGGGTGGTCAACTACGGCCGCTCGGTGAAACTCGCGGACCTCCCCCATGCCTACGTTCATTACGAGGGCCGCGCGCCCGACGCTGCCTGGCGGCGGGAGGCGCTTGCCCGAATCGAGCAGCACCGGGTGCGGGAGCATGCCGTGCGGCTGGTCAACGCCAGCGGTGAGCCGCTCCGCAGGACCGAGGTTCGGGCCCGGCTGCGGCGGCACGAGTTTCTGTTCGGCGGCACGATCAAGGCCGAGTTCTTCAAGCCCGGCGACACCCGCTGGGAACGGTATCGCGACACCGTCGATCGTCACTTCAGTGGGGTCGTCTTCGAGAATGACCTGAAGCCCGGCGTGCTGGAGGCGTCGCTCGCCGGGGGCGACGACCACAGCCGCTGGGAGTGGACCGAGGCGGCGGCGGCGTGGTGCGACGACCGCGACCTGAGGATCCGGGGCCACTACATGGTGCCCGGCGTGTGGGGCTCGTTCGCCAGCCGTGACAAGCAGGGCGATTCCGGCCTCCGCGAGCGGCTGCTGGGCCACCTGCGGCTGATCGCGACCAAGGCGGGGCCATTCGTTCACGAGTTCGACGTGATCAACCATCCCGTCGGCTGGACGAATCCACCCCAGACGGTCCGCGACGTGCTCGGCCGGGGCTTCTATGCCGACGTGATTCGCACCGCCCGCAGTCTCACCGACAAGCCCCTGTGGATCAACGAAGACCGCACCTTCAACCCTGGCTTCCAACAGGACCACTACTTCTCCTGCGTGCAACAGCTCGTCGACGGAGGCACGCCCCCCGACGGGATCGGCATCCAGGGCCACTTCCACTCGGGGTCGCTCGTGCCGCCCGAGGAACTGCTCCGGGTGAGCGACCGGTTTGCGACCCTCGTGCCCGCGCTGATGCTCACCGAGTGGGATGTGATGACCAACGGCGACGAGGACCTGCAGGCCGACTACCTGCGAGACACGCTGATCGCGGCCTACAGCCATCCGGCGTACCGCGGCTTCCTGATGTGGGTCTGGTGGGAGGGGGCGGGCTGGCGGCCCGAGGCGGCGTTGTTCCGCCGCGACGGCACCGAGAAGCCCAATGGCCGCGTCTGGCGGGAGCTGGTCTCGGAACAGTGGCGGACCGACGCCACGGCCACCACCGATGCCGACGGCGTGCTGCGATTCCGGGGCCATGCGGGGCTCTACGACCTCACCGTCACTCACGACGGGAAGACGGCGATGCTCGAGCACGCACTGCCGCTGGCCGCCCCGAACACAGCCGCCACGCTGACCGTGGCGCAGGACGCATGGCGGTAACGGGTTGCAGACCACCACCAGCTTCGGCCTACACTCTGTGGGCTCGTCCGCACCCCTGGAGCCCCGCCGATGCCCGCCACCGAGCCGACGTTTCG
>CAJBSQ010000401.1 GCA_903958265.1 uncultured Planctomycetaceae bacterium | reverse complement strand
TGCATGTACCGCGGGCCGAGCCCGAAGCGGACGGAGTTTCCACTTCCACGACGGCCGAGTTCTCGTCGAATGATGAAGGCGGCCGACCCTCCTGAAATCTCGTTCGTATTTGTCTGAATGAGTTTCTGGGCGATCATGTGATCCGGCGGCGGGCTGTTGGACGTGATCGTCGTGGTCGTCAACGGGACACTGACGTTGACGGCCCCTCCACCTCCAATGCCACCTGCCCCCGTGGTGGTCTGGGTGAAAATCTGCGTCGGCGACGAGGCTGCAAACTCGCTGTTTGTCTGAAACTGCTGGCTCTTCGCACCAATGTTGAAGTAGCTGAACTGCATGCCTTGATCATCGTAGATCCAGCCACCCTCGTAGCGATTTCCCCAGGTCATCACCGTCCGCATCCAGCTGGTGTTGAGGTCCAGTTGCAGCGGATCAGCTCCATAAATAAAGATTCCTCCGATCACGTTTCCGCCGTTGGATCCAGAGGCGATGATGCCACCGTTGTTGAGCTGGACGATCGCCTGGGGAGAAATCGGTGATGTCGGGATGATGTAGCCGCCGTCAGGCGTTGCGCCCACCCCGACCACGCTCGCAGGCGTGATGGCCCAGTACAGGCGGTCGTAGTTGAAGAAGACCCCCTCGCTGAGCTCAGGATAGATCTCGTAGTCCTGCGAGTTCGGCGGGGCGAACATCTGAAAGTCGTAGAAGTCTTGGTCGGGCAGGAGCGGCATCCAGTTCCCACCTCCAAACGCCGGCACGGCCGCGGCGATCATCGCCGCCGCCGTGAGAACGGTCGCCTTCAGACGCCTGAAAACCTGGGTCGTAGCCATCGCGTGAGTGTCCTGTGGAGCAGGAGCCGTTGTTCCGCCAATGCGGATTCTCCTGTGGTATCGGTCGTGCCGGTCGTTCTGGTTGACGAAACTTGGCAGACTCTGCGGGCTCGGGTGTTTTTCAGGCCTGAGGCGGCGCATTCGTGGCGGCCTGCGCGGCCTCGGGTATTCTGCAGGGATACCGATCCCGATCGAGGGCCGACTGATCCCCCGGAGCTCCGTCATGCACCGCCCCGCCCTGGCAGCCCTGCTTGCCCTGTTTGCCACGTTCGTGCCCGCGGGAGAACGCGGCCTGCGAGCGGCCGAACCGGCACAGCCCAGGCCCGATCGGCAGATCCAGGCACCGCAGCCGCGCTCGGAGTTCCTGCGGCTCGTGCGGGACGACGACGGGGCGGCCGTCTCCCTCGACACCGCGATCGTCGAGTACCGCGAAACCGCTGACATCGCGGCGCAGGCAGGCCGCCGCAGGCCGCTCCAGGTCGATCTCGTGGCCGCCGTGCACGTCGGGGGCGCCGGCTACTATGCCACCCTTGACCGGCTGTTCGCCGACTACGACGCGGTGCTGTACGAACTCGTGGCCCCTCCCAACGCCCGCGTGCCGAAGCCGGGCCGCAAGCCGGCCGGCGCCATCGGCTCAGCCCAGCAGAGCCTCAAGCAGATGCTCGGGCTCGAGTTTCAGCTGGAGCGGATCGACTACGCCGCCGACAACTTCGTGCATGCCGACCTCTCGCCAAAGGAGTTCGATGCCGCCATGGCCAAGCGGGGCGAAAGCTGGTGGAGCATGTTCACGAAGCTCATGCGGGAGAGCATGGCCCGGGCCGACCGCGGCGAGGCTGCCGGCGATGTAAGTTTCGGGGAGCTGTTCGGGATTCTCTTTGGATCGGGGCCCGAGCGACAGGTACGGCTCCGCAGGATGATGGCCGAGCAGTTCACCGACATGGACGTGCTCACAGCGGCCTTTGGCGGAGAGGAGGGCTCGACGCTGATCACCGACCGCAATGCCGCCGCCCTCGACGTGCTTGGCGACGAGATTGCGAAGGGCCGGCGGCGGATCGCCATCTTCTACGGAGCGGCCCACATGGACGACTTCGACGAGCGGCTCCGTGAAGACTTCGGGCTTCAGCCCGGCGAGCCGGAGTGGCTCGAGGCGTGGGACCTGCGGACGCCCGCAGCCGACGCCGCCCGGAACTGACCGCGGCGACTACCCCGATCGGCATGGATGCCGCTCGGCAGTGGACCGTATCGCCGCGCTGCGAGGCGATCAGACCAGGATTCGGCCACCAGCCGCGTTTCCTGCCAGACCCCTTCGTACCCCAGGATCTCGACCGCCTCGCCAACGGGATCGAACTCAACGGCCCCGTGGTAGCCATGGCCCACCAGATCCCCGACCAGGCGTTCCAGCGGGAGCGATCCGTGCCCGGCCGGCAGACGGTCGGCCGCGGGAGACGGCGGGCCGCAGCGATCGGCCACCTGCACCACCGCCGCCGCCGCCGCGAGCCGCGGCAGCAGGTGGGCGAACTGGTCGTCGTGGCCGAAGTGCCAGAGGTCAAGCGAAAGCCGCACGCTCGGGTCGCCAAACCCCTCCACGAGGTCGAGCGTCTCGGCGAGGCCAGCAAGGAAACTACAGCCCGGAGCAGCCTGCGGGGCCACCGGCCTGACCGCCAGGCTGACGCCAGACCGGGAGGCCAGCGGCGCCAAAGTCTCGACCGCCTGCATGAGGAGCCGAAGGGCATGGCTGCGGGTATGGCCACCCCGGCAGCCGCTGTGGATCACGAGCACGGGAGCGGAGAGTTCGGCCGCGGCGGCAATCGCTTCCACGGCGTCATCGACGCTCTCCGTAAACGAGCGGCCGTCGCCGCCGGTGAACCCGCCGGCCCACTGCAGGCTCGACACCCGGATGCCGGCGGCACCGAGCAGTCGGGCAGCGGACGCCGTGCCCAGGTCCGACACCTTCGGCCTCCAGAGCGAGAGCGACTCAAAGCCGTACTCCGCCACCCGCGCGATCTCGTGCTGCAGATCCCAGCGGGAGCTGGTGATTTCGCTGACGGCAACATCGAACATCGTCGTGATTCCTCCAGGGGGTCGCCGCATCCACGCGCGGCGTGATCGCCCGCCTCATCGGGCCGGAAGTATGCGAGGGGGTCGAGCATGCTGTCTAGTAAAGCGGCCAGAAGCGGTCACACGGCCGAGAGAGACGCACGCGGGGGCGACGCGGCGGATGACAGCACCACCACCCCGATCCGCCCTTGACAAACAGGCCGTCCCTTGGCTTGCCTTCCGTCGAGGGCTGGCGGCGGTGCATAATGATGCTCCGAGGAATCAGCATCGCATGGCCCGCTCCCGCCCCCTGAACGTCAGCGATGGCCGCCGCGAGGTGGTCATCCCGGCCGACGCCCTGGAGTGGCAGTTCGCCCGCTCGAGCGGCCCCGGTGGCCAGCACGTCAACCGCACCGACAGCAAGGCCGTGTTACGGTTTCGCGTCGCTGGATCGCCCCACCTCCCCGACGACGTCCGCGGCCGGATGCTGGCCGCGGAGCGGTCGCGGCTCACCGTCGAGGGGGCGCTGGTGATTTCCAGCCAGGTGCATCGCGACCAGCCCCGAAACGTCGCCGAGTGCCTCGACAAACTGTCCTCGATCATTCTCCGCAGCCTGACGCCCCCGAAGCGGCGGCGGGCGACCCGCACGCCCCGGTCGGCGATCGCCAAACGGCTGGAATCGAAGAAGCTCCGCGGCCGCACCAAGCAGATGCGGCAGCAGCCGGAATCATGAATGCCTCCCGCGCGACCATCTGACCGCGGGTGATATAATCGTGACGCGGGCAGTGAGGCCCGCGTCGACCACGACGAAGGATTCACCGCATGCCCTCCCCCCGCGACATCGATTCCCTCCTCCGGAACTGGGATTTCCGCCCGGGCGAGGTCAACGCGAGGCTCATCAAGACCCGCTCCGGACGCCACGTGCTCCAGATGCGGATCGACATGGGCGTCGTGCAGATGGAGACCGACCTTCGCCCCGACGGCCAACGGCCGAACGGGGCGGAAACCTACTACGACTACCTCGTGGGCGAGGTGATCCGCGAGGGGGACGCCTTCCGGCTGACGAAGGAACAGTGCATCGAGGCCGACCGGGAATTCGCCCAGTTTTATCAGCGGCGGCTCTGCTGGCTGTCGCTGCGGGCGTATCGGCAGGCCGCCCGCGATGCCGATCACAGCCTGGCGTTCATGGATTTCGTCCGCGAGCACTCGCCCGACGAGGAATGGACGCTGTCGCACGAGCAGTACCGACCGTTCGTGCTCTTTCACCGCGTCCAGGCAGCGGCCCTGGCGGCGCTCGAGGAGAACGGCCCGGAGGCAGCGATCGGCGAGATCAACCAGGGTCTGACCATGTTTCGCGACCTGTTCGCTCGGTACGATGCGGCGCAGCAGTTCGACGACGACGAACTCGTGAAGCGGCTTCAGGAGATGCGAGAAAGCGTTCGCCAGCGGTACGAGATCGGCCGCACGTTGGCCGAGCAGCTTGCCGAGGCCGTGAAGGCCGAGGACTACGAACTCGCCGCCAAGATCCGCGACCGCATCCGCAGCGGTGAGGCGGTCGGCGTTGATCAGGCAGCGGGCGACCATCCCGACGGGGCCCGCTGAAGGTTTGGGGCGGCAAAACTTACACGGCCGCGACGCCGGTGAGGTTGCCCAACCCTCCAGGTCGGCTCACCAGCGGCTGCCGGCTGTCAGGCTGGGCAAACTATGCGGGCTGTTCAAAGGGTTTGGCGGGCTTCGCAAGAACTGTTCGGCGTGGCACGCCGTATGCAGGGAAGAATCACGACGGCGAACGCCTTCGCCGTCACGCCCCGCCCCGAGGAGCCATCCCATGCACGCCACCACCCTCCGCGTCAGCGACACGCACGAATCCCGGACCGCCACGCTCCTCGCCATGCAGGTGGCGGGTCAGACCTGCACGGTCCGCGCGACGCCGGTCTGGCCGATCGCAGACGTGCTCGACTTCGACGGGCAGTGTGACGCGTTCGCCGCGACCGGCGGTGAGATCGACGCGGCGATGATCACCGACGTGCTCGAGTCGCAGATGATTGCCCCGCCTCGCCCGCGGCGGCGCCGTGAACGGGGCGTCAGTTCGCGGGCTCATTTCTTCGCGGGCTGATGGCATCGAGGGCCATTTCTCTTCGGTAGCCGCAGGTTTTCTTCCTGCGGTCACCCACGCCGATCGTGGTGCAGCTCACAAACCTGCACCTCCCGAGGAGCTGAGGAGTGGGTGAGGTGCGGCCTCGAGAGCAGGGCGGCGTCTTCTCCCCGTCCATGAGGCCATCGACGCGAGTGCTACACTCCCGCACACCCTCCGGGAGCATCGCATGAACGGCGCCGAACCACTGCTCGATCTCGCGTCCTGCCGCCATCGTCAGGACCGCCTCCGCCGCCACATGGCAGACCGCTCGCTCGATGCCGTCGTCGTGGTCGCTCCCGAGCACGTGCAGTATCTCACCGGACATCGCTGGGACGCCCGATTCTCGCCGCTGGCCGCGGTGCTCGCCTCGGGCGACGTGCTGCTGGTTTGTCCCGACAGGCCCGTGGATCAAGCCGCTGCCGACGAGGTGCGAACCTACGCGGCGAAGTGGCGATCCACCTTGCGGAACGATCAACGCGAGGCCTCCGCGGCCATCTTCGGCGACTGGCTCGCCGCCCGCGGGACGGCCCGCCGCGTGGGCGTGGAGTTCTCGTCCTGCCCGCCACACGTCACCCGCTGGCTCGGCGACGCCGCCGTCGAAGACATCGAACCCGAACTCCTCCGCCAGCGCCGGCGCAAGGATCCCGACGAACTCGCCGTGCTCCAGCGGGCGATCGATGCCACCGGCGCCATGGTCGCCAGGGCCCGCGAGGTGGTGGCCCCCGGCGTGAGCGAACTCACCGTGTTCTCCGAGCTACAGGCGGCGGCGGTGGCCTCCTGCGGGGAGATGCTCACGGGCACCGGCAACGATTACGCCAGCGGCGTCCGGGGGGGACCGCCGCGGAGCCGGGAATGCGTCGCCGGAGATCTCTTCATCCTCGATCTCGGCCCGGCCTACCGCGGCTACTTCGCCGACACCTCGCGGGTGATCGCCGTGGACCGGCGGCCGACCGACGAGCAGCAGGCGGCGTGGGCGCACGCTTGTGAAGCGCTCGCGATCGTGGAGCGGATCGCCAGGCCGGGCGTGCGGTGTCGCGACATCTACGAGGAGGTCCGCCACTGGCTGGCCACCGCGAACGTCGGCTCCTGGTCGAGCCACCTCGGACACGGCATCGGCCTGGCAGTCCACGAGGCTCCGCACCTCAACCCCTCGTGGGACGATGTGCTGGAGGAGGGGGAGGTGATCGCCGTCGAACCGGCCCTCTACGATCCGGCCCTCCGCAGTGGCCTGCGGATCGAGAACGACTACCTCGTGACGGCAGCCGGCCTGGTCAACCTCAGCCCGTTTCCGCTCGGCCTCGCGGACTGACTGGCGGCCTTTCTTCGCGGCGTGCCGGTCGATCGCCCCGTCGGCGGGGGCCGTTTCACGCACCGGGAAGGAATCGCTACCATTCTCCTCCGTGGCCGGGGCATCCCGCGGCCCGGATTCCTTGCATCCCAGGAACGCGTTGCATGTCTCTCGCCGAAACCTCCCGCGACCTCGCTCCCAGCCGCTGGCATGCCCTTGCCGACCGCGTTCTCACCGGCGGCACGATCGAGCGCGGCGAGGCCCTCGCGATCCTGGAGTCAACCGACGTCGAACTCCTCGACGTGCTCGCGGCCGCCTGGCGGGTTCGGCATCACCACTTCGGCAACACGGTGCAGCTGTTCTTCCTGATGAATGCCAAGAGCGGCCTCTGCCCGGAGGACTGCGGCTACTGCTCGCAGTCGAAGGTCTCCGACGCGGAAATCCCCCGCTACAACCTGCTCTCGGCCCCCAAGCTCATGGAAGCCGCGAAGCTGGCCTCCGAGCAGCAGTCGAAGACGTTCTGCATCGTGATCTCGGCCCGCGGCCCGACCCAGCGGGAGATTGACTTCGTCTGCGAGATCACCCCGCGGATCAAGCAGGCGTACGGCCTCAACATCTGCGCCTGCCTGGGCCTTCTGACGCCCGAGCAGGCCACACAACTCGCCGCCGCCGGTGTCGACAAGGTCAACCACAACCTCAACACCAGCGAGCGGCACTACGCCGAGGTCTGCACCACCCACACCTACGCCGACCGCGTGGCCACGCTCGCCGCCTGCCGCTCCGCGGGGCTCGAACTCTGCAGCGGCGGGATCATGGGGATGGGGGAGACCCACGACGACCTCGTCGACATGGCACTTGATCTGCGGGCCCTCGGCGTGGAGTCGATCCCGCTCAACTTCCTCAACGCCATCGACGGCACGCCGCTGGAGCAGGTCAACCGGATCAACGCCCGCGACTGCCTCCGCGGGCTGGCGATGATGCGAATGGTCAATCCAGCGGCGGAGATCCGGATCGCCGGGGGCCGCGAGATCCATCTGGGCAGCCTGCAACCGCTCGGGCTCTATGCCGCCAACTCGATGTTCGTCGGCGACTATCTGACCACGAAGGGACAGCTTCCCGAGGCCGACTACAAGATGATCGCGGAGATGGGCTTCGTGATCACGCGCGGCGCCGAGTCGGCGGAGCCGATGCCCGCGGCAGGCTGAATCGCATTCACGTTACGCTTATCGCCGGCTGCGGAAGCGAGGACGGGTAGGCGAAGGGGATCGGCGAACGCTCGCGGAGCCTTGGGCGTATCCTCGCCCCGGCGACGCGACTTTTGCCGCCCCCGAGCCGGCGATCCATGGACACCGGATGCAGGCTGAAGGCCGCCGTGCGTCAGCCCTCCCCCGCCTCGCCAAGGCTCATCAGCAGCTCTGACATCTCGGCTGCGGCGTGGGAGTTGCCCGCGGCCCGCGCGGCCTCGATGCCTTCCCTGAGGGCCCGGCGGGCGTCGTCGATGCGGCCATGCTTGACGAGATGCTGCCCGGCCATGTGGAAGGCGGGCACGTAGGGGGGCGTCTCCCGGGCGAGCTGTTCGAGGATCTCGAGCCCGGCCTCCCAGTCGTCCCCCGACTCCATCTCGAGCGCCAGGCTGTATCGCAGGAACACATCCTGCGGATCGTCCTTCAGCATCGCCTCAATCTTCATGCGCCGCGTCGTGGTCATGGCTCGGAATCCTCCTCGTGACGTGGTCGCTCTGGTGGCTCGGCCCGCTCAGTGGTGGTCGGATGTGGGTCGATGCGGACGACCTGTCGACGTTCGCCTCCATGAACGACCACGAGGCTCCGCTCCGACACGCCGACGAGAAACCTGGGATCGGTGAGCCGGGAAACGAGCACTGGCTGCACGGCCTGACGCCGCCGCCGCATGACGGCATCGAGCCGCCATAGGCCGTCGGGCTGCCGGTCGACGTCGGCCGCGGCACCCGCAATCACCCACAGCGTGCCGTCACCGCGGCTGAACGCAGCGCCACGAATATCGGCGAGGCCCGTATCGAGCCGCAGCAGCTCGTGACCGCCGGGCCCGTGATAGGCGAGCGTGGCGGGGCCCGCCGGCGTCGTGGCCTCGAACAGCACCACTTCGTCGGCAGGACTGACTGCGATCGCCACCGGACGGGCTCCATCCATGCCAGGCGGGCAGCCCGCGTCTGACAGGGGCCGCACGCCTGCGCCCGCGAAGACTGCCCGCACCACTGGCGGCAGCCCCACCGGTAGACCGGCCACGGCGAACCAATCCCGCGCCCGGCTGACCGCAACGCCGACCCGGACGTCGGCGGCGGTCGCCCGCCCGATCGCCAGGCGTTGGAGCGGCTCCGCCGCCCGAGCAGCTTCTCCCGGACGAACCCGATAGGTGCCGAGCGACCAGGCATCGCCCGCCCGCCCGACCACGGCCAGCAGGTCACCCGGCAGGCCGGCCACGGCGATCGGCACCGGTTCGGTGTCGGCCGCGGGCCCGATCGCATCCCGCCGCCGCGCGGGGTCGAACGGATCGAAGCCCACGATCACCCGGCGAGACTCGTCGACGACATACGCGGTCTGGCCGTTGGCGGAGACCGCCAGCGGCCCAGCCGCGGCGAGTTCGTCGAGCAACGGCACGACCGTCGCCGAATCCGCGGCCGAGATCGGGCCCATCGGCACGGCGGTAGCCACCCAGGCGAAGGCGACTCCCAGCACGATCGTCGAGCCGCTGCTCCGCATGCCGTCAGCCCGACAGCGCGGGCAGGCCGCGGTCCGCCTCCCAGGCCGTGATCTTGTCGGCATGCCGCAGCGAGAGGTCGATGTCGTCATGGCCCTCCAGCAGGCATTGCCGCCGGAAGGGATCCACCGCGAACGACCGCGTGAAGCCGGCGTCGTCCGAGACGGTGCATGCCTGAAGATCGACCCGGAGCGAGTACTGCCCCCCTGCGGCCGCCGCGGCCGTCGCCCGTCTGAAGAGCTCATCCACGTCGGCCTCGTCGAGCCGGATCGGCACCATGCCGTTCTGGAAGCAGTTGTTGAAAAAGATGTCGGCGAACGTCGGCGCGATCACGGCCCGGAAGCCGTAGTCGGCCAGAGCCCACGGGGCATGCTCACGGCTGGAGCCGCAGCCAAAGTTCCGCCGCGCCAGGAGGATGCTCGCCCCGGCCGCCGGAGGCTGGTTGAGCTCAAACTCCGGGTTCGCCGAGCCGTCGGGCAGGAACCGCCAGTCGAAGAACAGATACTGGCCAAACCCCGTCCGCTCAATCCGCTTGAGGAACTGCTTGGGAATGATCTGGTCGGTATCGACGTTGGCCCGGTCGAGGGGGGCGACGATGCCTGAGTGGGTCGTGAACGATTGCATGCTGCGAAACACTCCTACTTGTACTGCCAGTCGCGGATGTCGACGAAGTGGCCAGACACCGCGGCGGCGGCGGCCATCGCCGGGGAGACGAGATGGGTGCGGCCCCCCTTCCCCTGACGCCCCTCGAAGTTGCGGTTGCTCGTCGAGGCGCACCGCTCCCGCGGCGCGAGCGTGTCGGGATTCATGCCCAGGCACATGCTGCAGCCGGCTTCCCGCCAGTCGAAGCCCGCCTCGCGGAACACGCGATCGAGCCCCTCCTGCTCCGCCTGCCGCTTCACGCGGCCGCTGCCCGGCACCACCATCGCCCGCACCGTCGACGCCACGCGATACCCGCGCACCACGCTGGCCGCGGCCCGCAGATCTTCGATGCGGCTGTTCGTGCACGACCCGATGAACACGCGGTCGAGCGGGATGTCGACGATCCTCGTGCCCCCCTCCAGCCCCATGTACTCGAGGGCGCGGGCGGCGCTCGAGCGGTCGTTGGGGTCGGCGAACGATACGGCGTCGGGCACGACCGCATCGACGCCCGTCACCTGCGCCGGGTTCGTGCCCCAGGTCACCTGCGGAACCACGTCAGCCGCCCGGAAGATCTCCACCCGGTCGTAGACGGCGCCGGAGTCGCTCGGCAGTTTCTCCCATGCCGCCACGGCGGCATCGAAATCCTTGGGGGCATAATCGCGCCCCCGGAGGTAGTCGAAGGTCACGGCGTCGGGGGCGATCATCCCGGCCCGGGCGCCGGCCTCGATCGACATGTTGCAGACGGTCATCCGCTGCTCCATGCCGAGGCTGCGGATGCACTCGCCGGTGTATTCGATGACGTGCCCCACGCCCCCCTCGGTGGAAAGCTTCCCGATCAGGTAGAGCACGATGTCTTTGGCCGTCACCCCAGGGGGGAGCGTGCCGTCGACCCGCACCTCGAGTGACTTGGGCTTCCCCTGTCGCAGCGTCTGCGTGGCGAGCACGTGCTCCACCTCGCTGGTGCCGATGCCGAAGGCGAGGGCGCCGAGGGCGCCGTGGGTGGCGGTGTGGCTGTCGCCACAGACGATCGTCATTCCTGGCTGCGTGATGCCCAGCTCGGGGCCGATCACGTGGACGATGCCCTGATCGACGTCGTCGAGATCAAACAGCCGGACTCCAAACTCCTGACAGTTGGCCCGCAGCGTGTCGATCTGCTGCTTGGAGACCGGGTCGGCGATCGGCAACCGCCGGTCGCTGGTCGGCACGTTGTGGTCGGGCGTGGCAAAAGTCGCCTCGGGCCGACGAACCCGACGGCCCGCCAGTCGGAGGCCCTCAAAGGCCTGCGGGCTGGTCACCTCGTGGACGAGGTGGCGGTCGACGTACACCAGCGGCAACTCGCCGGGCGGGGTGAAGACGACGTGGTTGTCCCAGATCTTGTCGAGCAGCGTGCGGGGTGTGGAGGGCATGGCGGAAGTGGTGCGGGAATGGATCGGATGGAGCCCGTTACTTTACCAAACGTCTGCCAGGACAAAGCGGCGGGGCCGTTTTTCTCTCGCGTGGCGGTCCGGCAAGGTGTGACGGGCGACGAACCGCCCTTTCAGTGGCATGCGGCTGACGGCCGATCCGACACGAGGGGGGCAGTGACGGCCCCAGGCACGCTCTCGTGGGGGCCCCATGGCAAGGCTCGGAATGCTCCGTTCCCTCTGGCTCACGCGGCTCTCGAAGCCGGCGGGTGAGCGGACGATCTACCGCCACGCACTCAAGACGCCCCCGCGCCGGATCCTGGAACTGGGAATCGGCACCCTCGGGCGAACCGAGCGGCTCCTGGAGGTCGCGGCGGCGGCCACGCCGACGGCTGATCTCACCTAC
The DNA here is from genome assembly GCA_903958265.1 of uncultured Planctomycetaceae bacterium. Classification (GTDB taxonomy): domain Bacteria; phylum Planctomycetota; class Planctomycetia; order Pirellulales; family UBA1268; genus QWPN01. Next base: position 2,851 of record CAJBSQ010000401.1, on the reverse strand, counting down.
GTGGGCCTCGACCGGTTCGAAAGCCGAAGCCCGACCGACCCTCCGGGCGTGTCGCTCAAGCAGGCCCACCAGCGGCTCCACGGCAAAGCCCGGGTGCAACTGGTGCCGGGCAACATCGATTCCGCCCTCGCCCGCGTCTGCAATCACCTGGGCGTCTTCGATCTGGTGGTGATCTCGGCGGCCAACGACGAGCGGCATCTGGCCCGGAGTTGGTTCTTCCTGCAGCGGATCACCAACTCGCAGACGACCGTGTTCGTGGAATCGGCGGGCCGCACCTGGAGCGTGCTGTCGAAAGCCAAGATCGACGAGATGGCGGCGCGGTCGGTGCTCCAGCGGGCCGGCTGACGCGGTCGCGGAAGACCAGCGAGCCGGTCACTTCGCCTTGATCTTTTGAATCGCGGCCGCAGCCGCAGCCCGCACCTCCCTCGCCGGATCTTCCTCCGACACGAGTTCGAGGAGCGGAACCGCCGCCGCCGCGGCCGGGCCGATGTCGCCCAGCGCCACGGCGGCCTCGAGTCGGGCCAGTTCGCGATCGCCCCGCAGCGCCCGCCTCAACAGCGGCACGGCCGACTCGAACAGCGATGCGTCGTTGGGCTCGATCTTCAGAGCCGCCCAGATGGCAACCGTGGCCAGCAGCTCATCCTTCGACAGGGAAAGCTCCCGCAGCACCGGTTCCGCGGCGCCGGCCGCGGGGCCGATCCGCCCCAGGGCGTAGGCCGCCACATACCGCAGCCCACCGGCCGCGGCCGGATCCACCAGGAGTTTCTGCAGCTCAGGAACAGCCTCGGCCGCATCGGGCCCGATGGCAGCGATGGCCATGGCGGCGTCGCCACGGCACTGGGGATCGGCATCGCCCAGCGCCCCGACGATTTCGCCCAGCGCCGGTTTTGCAGCCGGCCCGATGGCCGCCAGGATTTCGAGGATGTTTCGCCGGATCGCCGGATCGGTGAGTTTTGGCTGCAGCGTCGCCATGGCTGCCGACCCCAACCGAACGAGCGCGCCGCCGGCTGCCTGCCCGACCTCCGGGTCGGCATCGGTGAGCAAAGGCATGAACTCCCCCGCGAGCTGTTCGCGGGCCGAAGCATCGAGGCTCTCGGCGAGATCGGAGAGGCCCGAGACGCTCCCGCTGCGGATCTCGGCATCCGCATTGGCCAGTCCGACACGCAGCCTGGCAAGCGCGTCGTCGACGAGGGCCTTGTCGTCCGGATGAATCCTGGCCCGGGCCCACGAGGCCACGGAGGCGAGGAAGGGATCTTCGCCCGCCACGGCCTTGGCGAGGCTCGCATCCCCTGCGGCCGCCTTCATCCGTCCGAGGGCGAATGCGGCAGGCATCTGCAGGGCAGCATCGTTGGAATCGAGGACCGCGATGATCGCTGGCGCGGCGGCGGCGGCCGGCTCGCCGATGGCCGCGAGGGCAAGAATCGCCTGCAGCCGTTCCTCCGCCTCGCCCACCTCGACCGCCTTGGCAAGCGGTTCTACCGCGGCCGCAGCCTTGGGGCCGATCTCGGCAAGGGCCACCTCGGCCCAGTACCGCGACTTCGGGTCCTTGAGCGCCTCGATCAACAAGGGCACGGCGTCGTCGTCCATGTCGGCAAGGGTGTGAAGCGCCGAGACGACGACCGCCGGGTCGGCGTCGGCCAAATGCTTCGAGACGATGGGGGCCATGTCCGCAAGCGACATGCTGTACCGTCGCAGCGCCCGCATCGAGGCCCGGCGGGCGCGGGCGTCGGGATGCACGGTCGTCTTCGCGAGCGGGTCGACTGCCGTCGCGTAGGCCTTCGCATCGGCTTCGGGGATCAGGCCCCGACCATCATCCTCGCGAATGTGGCCCAGAGCGGCCGCCGCCTGAGTGACCACGATCGGATCGGTGTCGGCAAGAAGTGTCACCAGGGCTGGAATCGCCGAGCGGGCATCCTCTCCGATCAGTCCGACGGCGCGGGCTGCGTGCCACCTCACCCGGGAATCCTCATCGGCGAAAGCAGCGACCAACCCGGTGAGCGCCGGCAGCGCGGGCTGCCCCAGGGCTCCGATCTCATCGATCACAAGCACCCGCGCTCCGCTGTCGGCGGAAGCGCCGAGTTTCGTGACGAGGTCGGCGATCGAGGGCCCGGTGCCGCCGCTCTCGGCGGCGATCGAAGCAGCCGGCGTGGCCGGGGCGGGGGCCGGCTCAACGGCGACCGTGGTGGCTGGCGCGACGACCGCGTTCACGAGGCTCTCGGCCTTAGCCTTTGCCTTGGCTTCGGCCTGCTCGCCCGGCCGCGGCTTGGCCTTCATGTCGGCGCACCCAGTCATGATGACGGTGCCGATCAAGGCCATGATCAAGGCCGTCATCGAGGCCGTCACCAGGGGCGTCCCCAAGGCCGTCTCACGCGAATGCTTCAGGCAGATCATGCTGGATAATGCTCCCAAAAAGAGTCTCCGACCGCGTGGCTGCAGCGGCCTCACGCCGGCACGCCCCGCTCAAATCTCCATCGCCCGTCTTGGGCGACTTGAGTATACTTGCAGCCGGTTTTTCGGCACCGTGAGTTTTCGCCGTCCACGCGCGGAAGTCATCCCACCCGACGTCTCTCGAGGCTCGTCATGCGTTCGCCATCGCGGTCCACCACTCGTCCGTCCCTCGTTGCCCTCGGTTGCATCCTCACCGCCGCCGGGGCCTCGGCCCAGTGGGGCGGCGGCATGGGCTACAACCGTGGCGGCTATGCCTCCACGGCCGGCCAGGCGGCCGCCTACGGGATGTCGGAGATGGCCCGAGCGCGAGGCGCCGAGAATCTGCAGAACTCGGAGGCCGCCAAGAACTGGCAGGAGGCCAAAACGGTCGACATCCAAAACCGGCTTCTCTGGACCGAGACCT
>CAJBSQ010000400.1 GCA_903958265.1 uncultured Planctomycetaceae bacterium | reverse complement strand
TGATCTGCCGCCGGGCGACCGGAGGGGCGGTGTCACCGGGGAACCGACGAAGGTACCGGCTGCCACTGACCATCTCCGCCGGAACCGTGGCATCAGTGGCGGCCGCGATGAACTCGGGAATCAGCCGCGGCTGGTGCTGGCCGTCGCAGTCGATGGTCACCAGGCCATCCCACGGGCCCGCGAGGGTCTCGCGGAACGCCGTGGCCAGCGCGGCGCCGTAGCCGGCGTTGATGGCATGGCTGACGACGCGGACATCCCCCCGGGAGGCGACGCGGGCCGCAAGCCGCTCGGCGGTGCCGTCGGTCGAGCCGTCGTCGACCACGAGCACGTCGGCGGTGTGCTTGAGCACCTCGTCGAGCACGCCATCGACGTGGGCGGCTTCGTTGTAGACAGGAAGCGCCGTCAGAAATCGGGGCATGCGACCGCCTGTGGGGCTTTTGGGTGCACAGCAAACACTCCCCCAAGTGTAGCGCACGAAACCTGCGGGGCAACGCTTGGGCAGCCCGGCGGTTACAGCCAGCCTAGGGGATCGCGCTCGGCGCGACTCGCCCAGCACGAGAGGCCCGAAACGGCCCCAGCGAGCCGCTCGGCCAGCGTGTCCATCGAAAATCGCTCGCTGGCATGATGTCCGACCGCCACCACCGCCAGGCCCGCCGCCACGGCCTCGATCGCCTGGTGGAGCTTGAGCTCTCCGGTGACCAGGGTGTCGCAGCCGCTGCGGATGACCTGATCGATACAGTCCCCGCCGGATCCACAGACGATGCCTACCTGGCCGGCAGGCCGCGACCGGTCACCGGCAATCTGCACGTGCCCCACGCCGAGGGCCTCCGCAGCCCGGGCCGCAAGGTCGCCGACCGTCCACGCGTCGTCGGCCCTGCCACCGCGGCCGAAGCCGACGAGCGGCAGTTCGGTGTCGGGCTCGAGCGGGGACACGCCCGTGAGGCCCAGCCGGTGGGCGAGTTGGTCGTTGATGCCGCCAGCCGCCGAATCCCAGGCGGTGTGACTGCTCCAGATGCCCGCCCCTGCATGGATCAGGTCAAGGAGTGCTCTGCCCGGGCCGGTGGCGGTCGTGAGCCGGGACACGGGCCGGAACGGCAGCGGATGGTGCGAGACGACGAGATCGACCCGCTCGCGGGCGGCCTCGGCGACAACCTCCGGCGTGATCGTCAGGCAGGTCATCACCCGCTCGAGCGACTCCCGCCGGGGCGTCACCAGCAGTCCGACCGCATCCCAGTCGGCCGCGAGCCGCAAAGGGGCGAGGCTTTCCAGGGCGGCGGTGACGGCTGCAAGTGTCGCCATGCCGACAGGATACTATAGATGGTTCCGCCGTCGCGATGCTCTCGCGCCGCGATCCTTGTGGATTCGATGCCTGTCATGGACACCTCCCGGCTTTCCGTTCCCGCCGCGGTGCTCTCCAAGGATCTCCGCCGGGCCCTGCGGATGGCCCGAGACCTGGGTCTGCAGGGCGTCGAACTCGACGCGCGGCATGCGCTCGAGCCGGAACTGATGACCCAGACCGGGCTGCGGCAGATCCGCAAGTGGCTCGGCGACGCGGGGGTCGTGGTGTCGGCGATCGCCTTCCGAACCCGGGGCGGCTACGGCGATCCCGAGCGGCTCGAGGGGCGAATCACCGCGACGAAGGCGGCGCTCAAGCTCGCCCATGGACTCGGCGCCAGACTGGTGCTCAATCACGTAGGCGACATCCCCCCGGAGCCGACGGGGCCGCAGTGGCAGCTGCTCGTTGACGTGCTCACCGATCTCGGTCAGTGGGGCGAACACGTCGGCGCCACACTCTGCGCCGAGGCAGGCCGCGCGGCGCCCGGCGACCTCCAGCGGCTGCTCGCGGCGATTCCCGCGGGCACCCTCGCCTGCGATCTGGTGACGGGTGCGCTCGTGGTGCACGACCACGATCCGGTGGCCGCCGTCGCAACTCTGGGGCATCACGTCGCCTACGTGCATGCGACCGACGCGGTACCCGGTGCCTTCGCCGGCCACGGCCGTGCCGTGATCCTCGGCACGGGTCAGGTCGACTTCGCTGCCGTCTTCGGCGCGGTCGAGGAGCGGGCCTACCGTGGCTGGATTGGCATCGA
>CAJBSQ010000399.1 GCA_903958265.1 uncultured Planctomycetaceae bacterium | reverse complement strand
GCCCGACGTGATCCTGGTGGCATCGATCGCTCCCGCCGCCAGCGTGCCTCCGCTGAACGTGAACAGCCCGTTCGTCGCCGAGCCGGTGGCGATCGTGCCGGCCACCACCAGCCGGCCTCCTTCCAGCGAGAGCCGGCCCGACGAGCCAGTGGCCGAGCCGATGATCACGTTGCCCGCGACGCGCAGACCGCCGGCCGTGACGGCGAGCGTCGGTGATTGTCCGGCGACGACGGCCGCCGCCAGTCGCACGGTGCCGGCATGCTGGCCCACGGCGTCGACGGCGACGGTGCCAGAGTTGACCTGCACGGTATCGAATCGCGACGGCTGCCAGTTCGTGTCCCAGTTGGAGGAGATCGCGTAGCGGCCAGTGGTGCCACTGAAGACGGCGGGCGTCGGGGCAGGCCAGGCGGTGACCTCGTTGAGGTACTCCTCCAGATCGGTGAAGCCGTCGGCATCGAAGTCGGCGTTGTTGTTGGCGACGGCTGGATCGAGCCCCAGCGATCGCTCCCATGCGTCGGGCATGCCGTCGCCGTCGGTATCCCAGCCGGCGGCGCGGGTTTGAAGCGGGGCATTCTTGAGGGCATTCCACTCCGCGCCGTCATTCGGATCGGATGGATTGTCGGCCCAGGCGATGATCTTGCCGGTGCCGGTGCGGGTCTCCTGGATGATCCGCTCGTCGACGGTGTCGACCACGCCGTCGCGGGTCCACCAGCGGGCACCCACATGGTCCAACACCCGGTCGAAGGCCGTCGCGGCCGTGTCGGTGACGCCAACGTAGCCGGCGTCGTAGGCGGCCGCCGCCAGCGTCGATGAGCTGAAGTCGGAGTTCGACAGCGCGGTACCGTCGAGCCGGTCGCCGTCCTTGTTCGTGTCCTTCACGTTGCCTGCATGGTAGACCCGCGTGACGGACGAGCTCGCGCCGTTGAAGATGCTCGTGCCTCCGGAAGCGGTGGTGATCGCCGTGCTCGTTCCGCCGGCGGGATTGTCTCCACCGGGGCCGGCGAGGAAGAAGTTGCCCACGAAGTTCGTGAAACTTGGCTGTCCGCTCGCGCCGCCGCCGGCGGTGCCCAGCCAGTTGTAGAAGACGTTGTTGCGGAAGTCGTTGACCGCGCCGGTGCCGACCGAACTGCCGACGCGGGGCAGGCGGCCCTTCTGGTGGGCGTAGAGGTTGTGGTGCACGCTCAGCTTCGCGTCGCTGCCCATCTGAAACAGGGAGCCGAACGCATGGCCGGTATAGGTGCCGTTGGTGTCGAGGTTCGGGTAGTTCTGGCCCTGGGAGACGTTCGTGTATTGCACGGTGACGTTGGCCGCCAGTTCATTGGCGCTGATGTGTTCGTCGGTCGCGAAGAAGGTTGAGCAGTGGTCGATCATGATCCCCTGACCGCTGATGTCGAACGCGTCGTAGACATAGCTGTCGGGAAATCCATCGGTGCCCGTGTTGCGGAGGCCGTAGCCGGGAGCCACGGTCAGGTTGCGGATGATCGTGTTGCCTCCGGCGACTTTGATCACCCCACCGATGATGGTGATCCCGCCGGGAGCGGTCTCCCCGGCGATGGTGGTATTTCTGCCGGTGGTGAGCCGACACTGGGTGTCCCAGCTGCCCAGGTCGATCGTGCCTCCCACGTCGAACACGATGGTACGTGGTTGCACGACACCTCCCACCGTGAAGTTGGCATCGGAGAGTCCGTAGGCCAGCGTGCCGGGCAGGGCGCGATTCGGATCGTTGTATTTCCCAGCCAGGCTGGTGACGTGATAGACCGAGCCACCGCGGCCACCGGTGACGCTGCGACCCGCGCCGTCGGCGCCCGGGAAAGCCAGCTGCTGTCCCCAGGCCGCCGTCGTCGCCAGACCGAGGGTCGCGACCGCGAAGCTGAGCATGCCGACGAGCGACCGGCGTGGGAGAGCAAGGGGCCGCGGGAGCATGCCGCGGTGGGAAGGTGATGGTGGCGGATAGTGTGGGATCATTGGGTCATCCACGCGTCGTGCGGCTGCTCGAGTGTGCGCGGGATCGATGCCGAAGTCGAGGAATTGGTGCTGTTTTGCAAGGCTGCCCCACTCCTCTATCATCCGCACGCCCGATGCAGTGTCGCAGTGTCAGCGCAACTAGCGAGCCTTCGCCCATGGCTGAAGATGTCGATCCGGACCGCGGAGCCCCCACGTGGGAGCAGCGCTGGCATCCGCTCCGCGAGGAATGGGTGCTCTTCACCGCGCATCGTGGTGGGCGGCCCTGGCTCGGCGAGGTGAAGGCTCCGGCCGATCCCGACGTGCCCGCCTACGATCCGACCTGCGCCCTCTGCCCGGGAAACCACCGGCT